>NZ_JBFTMK010000035.1:0-24612 GCF_056396965.1 Pseudomonas sp. 05N434 | reverse complement strand
CCGCAGGGGGTGTGCTTTCTAGAATCGCCCGACATTTTCGCCCGGAACTTACTTCCAGCCAATGTCGTCACCTATTCGTAAAGCCACCAATTCAGACGCATTGACCCGCTTGGCTCAAGCCATCGCGGTGGCTGTGTCCGCCACTTTGGCGGGCTGTTCAAGCCATGTGCCGCAGACCGAAGCGACACACACACCGAATATCGCCGCGCGAGCCAAGCAAAAACCGATCTGGCTCAGCGAAAAACCAACACCGCAAGTTCCCCAGGACGTTTGGGAGCGCATGCGCCAGGGCTTCCAGTTGCAGGACAACCTGGGCGTCAACCCGCGCATCGAGCAGCAGCGCCTGTGGTTCGCCAGTAACCCGTCCTTCCTCGAAAACGCCGGCGAACGCGGCAGCCTCTACATTCACTACATCGTCGAACGCCTTGAAGAGCGCAACATGCCGCTGGAACTGGCGCTGTTGCCAGTGATTGAAAGCGCCTACAACCCGATGGCCTATTCCCGGGCCGACGCGGTGGGCCTTTGGCAATTCATTCCTTCCACCGGGCGTTACTTCAACCTGCGTCAAACCCGTTTCTATGATGGCCGTCGCGATATCACTGCCTCGACCACCGCGGCCATGGATTACCTGACCCGCCTGCACGACATGTTCAACGGTGACTGGCTATTGGCCCTGGCGGCCTACAACGCCGGCGAAGGCACGGTCAGCCGGGCCATCGAGCGCAACGAGAAGCTCGGCCTTCCAACCGATTATTGGAACCTGCCGCTGCCAGCGGAAACCCAGGCCTATGTGCCGAAGCTGCTGGCGCTGTCGCAAGTGGTGTTGGCGCCCGATGCCTATGGCGTGAACCTCAAGTCGATCGCCAACGAACCGTACTTCCAGGTCGTCGAAATCAACCAGCGCATGGACCTGTCCAAGGTTGCCGCGGTGGCCAACATCGACGAAGACGAGCTGTTCCAGCTCAACCCGGCCTTCAAGCAACGCACTACCATCGACGGTCCCCAGCATCTGCTGGTGCCGACGTCCAAGGCGCAACTGCTGACTGCCAGCCTGTCGACCATGCGTCCTGAAGAGCTGATCAGCCAGCGGCCGCTCAAGCCGGTGTTCGAAGGTGCCGACGACAGCGAAATCGCCAGCATCAAGCGCGCCTACCGGGTCAAGCGCGGAGAAAATCTGGCCTCCATTGCCAGGGCCAACAAGGTCGACGTCAAGGACCTGCAACGCTGGAACAAGCTGAACGGCAAGAACCTCAAGGTCGGCCAGACCCTTGTGATGCAGGACACCACCAAGCGCAGCGGCGGTCGCATCAACACTGTCGTGGCGGCGAACAGCAAAACCAGCGGCAAGTCAGACAAACAGAAACCGCAGACCCAGTACAAGGTCCAGCAAGGCGACTCGTTGTACATGGTTGCCAAACGTTTCAATGTCGAAATGCAACACCTCAAGCGCTGGAACCCTCGGGTAGGCCAGGCGCTGAAACCGGGTCAGATGCTGACGGTTTCTTCCCCGCATTAATCAGCACGCCCTGCCTAGGGGCTTTTGTGGCGAGGGGGCTTGCCCCCGCTCGGCTGCGAAGCAGTCGTAAACCCAAGTACGCGGCGTGTCAGAAGTTACCGGATTTCAGGTTTTGGGGCTGCTTCGCAACCCAGCGGGAGCAAGCTCCCTCGCCACAGGTTCTGCGATCCGCAGGGCTATCGAGGCAGCGGTTAACAATGCATTAAGCCCCCCCGTCTTTTTCCTGTCGATACAAGCTGTTACTGTACGGCCCACAAAGCCCAAGCCGCCTGGATCGGATCTCTGACTTGAAGCGTCCCCTCCTCCTGCTCCTGATCAGCCTGGCCTTGAGCTCCCCCGCAAGCGCGACGATCAGCGAAAGCCACGGTTATGCGCAGTTCGGCACGCTCAAGTACCCGGCCAGATTTACCCACTTCGACTGGGTCAACCCGCAAGCGCCCAAGGGCGGTACGTTGCGGGTGATGGCGTTTGGCACCTTCGATACGCTCAACCCTTACACCTTCAAAGGTTCGAGCCCGGTTTCCACGCCCAACTTCCTGCAATACGGCATCAACGAACTCAACGAACCGCTGATGGTCGGCACCGGCCAGTACGCGCCGTCGGGCGATGAGCCGACGTCCAGTTATGGCCTGATCGCCCAATCGGTGGAATACAGCGAAGACCGCAGCTGGGTGGTGTTCAACCTGCGCCCCGAAGCGCGCTTCCACGATGGCACGCCGATCACCGCTTACGATGTCGCGTTTTCTTACCGTCTGCTGCTCAAGGAAGGTCATCCGCAATACCGCACCAACCTGCAGGAAGTGTCGCGGGTCGACATCCTCAACCCGCAGCGCATTCGCTTCGTCTTCAAGCGCTCCGGTAATCCGTTGCTGATCCTGCGCCTGGGCGAGTTGCCGGTGTTGCCCCAGCATTACTGGAAAGATCGCGACTTCAAGGCCACCACCTTCGAGCCGCCATTGGGCAGTGGGCCGTATCGCATCACTTCGGTAACCCCCGGGCGGCAGATCGTCTTCGAACGGGTCAAGGATTACTGGGGCAAGGACCTGCCGGTCAATCGCGGCAAGTACAACGTCGATCGCATGGAAGTCGAGTTCTACCGTGACAGCGACGTGGCCTTCGAAGCGTTCAAGGCCGGCGAGTTCGACATCTACATCGAGCATCAGGCGAAAAACTGGGACAACGGCTACGACTTCCCGGCCGTGCGCCGTGGCGAGGTGATCAAGGCGCAGATCCCGCACCAGATCCCGACCCAGAGCCAGGGCCTGTTCATGAACACTCGGCGGTCGACCTTCGCCCAGATCAAGGTCCGTGAAGCGCTGGGACTGATGTTCGATTTCGAGTGGACCAACCGCACGCTGTTCAGCGGCGCCTACACACGCGCCATGAGTTACTACCCCAACAGCGAGTTCTCTGCCACGGGACTGCCGGTCGGCCACGAGTGGCTGTTGCTCAAGCCCTATCGCGATCAGTTGCCCGCCAAGCTGCTCACCGAGCCGTTCAGCCTGCCGCAGACCGAAGGCCGCGGCATTCCGCGCGAAACCATGCGCAAGGCCTTGGGCCTGCTCGCCGAAGCCGGCTGGAAGCTCAATGGCCAGCGGCTGCAGAACAGCATCGGCCAACCGCTACGCTTCGAGATCCTTCTGGTCAACCCGAACCTGGAGCGGATCCTTCAGCCCTACGTCGAGAACCTCGCCAGCATCGGTATCGACGCACGGCTGCGCACGGTCGATCGCGCCCAGTACAAACAGCGCCTCGATCAATTCGATTTCGACATGATCCTGATGACCCTCAACCAGACCCTCAGCCCCGGCCTGGAACAATGGCAGTACTTCCACTCCAGCCAGGTCGGGATCAAGGGCAGCAAGAACTACGCAGGCATCGCCGACCCGGTGGTCGACCATTTGCTCGAACAACTGCTCGGCGCCCAGACCCGGGATGAACAAGTCGCCGCCGGCAAGGCGCTCGACCGGGTGCTGCTATGGCAGCACTACATCATTCCCAACTGGTACCTCAATTATCACCGCTTGGCCTACCGCAACCGGTTCGCCTTCGTCACCACGCCGCCCTACACCCTGGGCCTGAGCGCTTGGTGGCTGAAATCTTCGGAGAAAGATCAATGACTCCCTTACGCGCCCTGCTCTTGCAGGCCAGCGGTCTGTTGTTCGCCGGGCTGGCCTGCGCCGCCCCGCAACACGCCTTGACCCTGTACAACGAGCCGCCGAAATACCCGGCCGACTTCAAGCACTTCGATTACGTAAACCCCGACGCGCCGAAGGGCGGAATCTTCCGTCAGGCCGGGTTCGGTGGCTTCGACAGCCTCAATCCGTTCATCAGCAAAGGCGTGCCGGCCGACGACATCAGCATGATCTACGACACCCTGGCCAAACAGGGTCTCGATGAGCCGTTCACTCAATATGGCTTGATCGCAGGCAAAATCGAAAARGCCCCGGACAACACCTGGGTGCGCTTCTATCTGCGCCCCGATGCACGTTTCCACGACGGCCACCCTGTGCGCGCCGAAGACGTGGTGTTCAGCTTCCAGACCCTGATCAAGGAAGGTGCCCCGCTCTACCACGGCTATTACAGCGACGTGGAGGAAGCGATCGCCGAAGACCCGCTCAAAGTGCTGTTCAAGTTCAAGCACAACAACAACCGCGAATTGCCAATGATCCTCTGCCAGTTGCCGGTGCTGCCCAAACATTGGTGGGCCACCCGTGACTTCAATAAGGGCAACCTGGAACTACCGCTGGGCAGCGGCCCGTACAAAGTCACCGAAGTGAAGGCCGGGCGCTCCGTGCGATATGAACGGGTCAAGGATTACTGGGGCAAGGACCTGCCGGTCAATCGCGGGTTCTACAACTTCGACGTGATGACCACTGACTATTACCGCGACAACACCGTCGCACTGGAAGCACTCAAGGCCGGTCAGTTCGACTACTGGCTGGAAATATCCGCGAAAAACTGGGCCAAGGCCTACAACATTCCGGCGGTGACCGAAGGGCGGCTGATCAAGGAAGAAATCCCCAACGGCAACCCCACCGGCATGCAAGGCTTCGTGTTCAACCTGCGTCGTCCGGTGTTCCAGGATGTGCGCGTGCGCCAGGCGCTGACCCTGTTGCTGGACTTCGAGTGGACTAACAAGCAACTGTTCAACGGCGCCTACGTGCGTACCCGCAGTTACTTCGAAAACTCGGAAATGGCCGCCACTGGCCTGCCGGACGCCGATCAACTGGCGATTCTCGACCCGTTCCGCGGCAAGATTCCCGAGCAAGTGTTCAGCGAGGCGTTCCAGAACCCGCTGACCGACGCCAGCGGCATGATCCGCACCCAGCAGCGCAAAGCCTATCAACTGCTGCAAGAGGCCGGCTGGCGGATCGTCGACGACAAGATGGTCGACGCCACCGGCAAACCGGTGACCATCGAGTTCCTGCTGGCCCAGACCGAGTTCGAGCGGGTGCTGCTGCCGTTCAAGCGCAACCTCAGCGACCTGGGCATCGATCTGGTGATCCGTCGGGTCGACGTCTCGCAATACATCAACCGCGTACGCTCCCGGGACTTCGATATGATCGTCGGCAGTTTCCCGCAATCCAACTCGCCGGGTAACGAACAGCGCGAGTTCTGGATGACCGCCGCCGCCGACAAACCCGGCAGCCGCAACTCCATGGGCCTTAAAGACCCAGTGGTGGACCAACTGGTCGAGCAACTGATCAACGCCGATTCGCGCAAAAGCCTGGTGGCCCACGCCCGGGCGCTGGACCGGGTGCTGCAATGGGGCTATTACGTGATCCCCAACTGGCACATCAAGACCTGGCGCGTGGCGTACTGGAACCACATCGGCCACCCGAAGATTTCACCCAAATATGACATCGGCATCAATACCTGGTGGGTCAAACCCGACGCGACACCTGCGATAGAAGTCGAAACAAAACTGCAAGCCGACCCTGCGGGCACGGAGTAATCAGATGCTGGCGTATATTTTTCGGCGACTGCTGCTGATCATCCCGACCCTGTTTGGCATTTTGCTGATCAACTTCGTGATCATCCAGGCCGCCCCCGGTGGGCCGGTGGAACAGATGATCGCCAAACTCGAAGGCTTCGAAGGCGCCACCAGCCGCATTGCCGGCGGCGGAGCCGAAGTGTCGGTGGCAGGTTCCGCCTATCGCGGCGCCCAGGGCCTGGACCCGGCACTGGTCAAGGAAATCGAGCACATGTACGGCTTCGACAAATCGGCGCCGGAACGCTTGTGGATCATGATCAAGAACTACGCCACCCTGGATTTCGGCGACAGCTTCTTCCGCGACGCCAAGGTCATCGACCTGATCAAGGAAAAGATGCCGGTGTCGATCTCCCTCGGGCTGTGGAGCACGCTGATCATGTACCTGGTGTCGATCCCGCTGGGGATCGCCAAGGCGACGCGACACGGCAGCCACTTCGATGTGTGGACCAGTTCGGCGATCATCGTCGGTTACGCGATCCCGGCGTTCCTGTTCGCCATCCTGCTGATTGTGGTGTTCGCCGGCGGCAGCTATTTCGACTGGTTCCCGCTACGGGGCCTGACCTCGAACAACTTTGATGAGCTCAGCACCGGCGGCAAGATCCTCGATTATTTCTGGCACCTGGCTCTGCCGGTCACTGCACTGGTGATCGGCCACTTCGCGACCATGACGCTGCTGACCAAAAACAGCTTCCTCGACGAAATCAACAAGCAATACGTGGTCACCGCCAAAGCCAAGGGCCTGACCCGTCACCGCGTGCTCTACGGCCATGTGTTTCGCAACGCGATGCTGTTGGTGATCGCTGGTTTCCCTTCAGCGCTCATCGGCATTTTCTTCACCGGCTCGTTGCTGGTGGAAGTGATCTTCTCCCTCGACGGCCTCGGCCTGATGAGTTTCGAAGCAGCGATCAACCGCGACTACCCGATCGTCTTCGGCACGCTGTTCATCTTCACGCTGCTGGGGCTGGTGCTCAAGCTGATCGGCGACCTCACGTACACCCTTGTCGATCCGCGCATCGACTTCGAAAGCCGGGAGCATTGAGATGAACCTGTCCCCTCTCAATCGCCGACGTTTCGAGCTGTTCAAGGCCAACAAGCGAGGCTGGTGGTCGTTGTGGCTGTTTCTGATTCTGTTCGGCGCAAGCCTCGGCGCCGAGCTGATCGCCAACGACAAACCGCTGGTGGTGCATTACGACAACGCCTGGTACTTCCCGGCGCTCAAGCGCTATCCGGAAACCGCGTTCGGCGGTGAATTCCCGCTGGAAGCCAACTACAAGAGCCCGTACATCCGCGAACTGCTCAAGGCCAAGGACGCCTGGGTGGTGTGGGCGCCGATCCCCTACAGCTACCAGAGCATCAACTACGACCTGAAAGTCCCGGCCCCGGYGCCGCCGTCCGCCGACAACCTGCTGGGCACCGATGACCAGGGCCGCGACGTGTTGGCCCGGGTGATTTACGGTTTCCGGATTTCGGTGCTGTTCGCTTTGACGCTGACCATTCTCAGCTCGATCATCGGCGTGATCGCCGGCGCCTTGCAGGGCTTTTATGGCGGCTGGGTCGACCTGGCCGGGCAGCGTTTCCTGGAGATCTGGTCCGGGCTGCCGGTGCTGTACCTGCTGATCATCCTCGCCAGTTTCGTGCAGCCGAACTTCTGGTGGCTGCTGGGGATCATGTTGCTGTTTTCGTGGATGAGCCTGGTGGATGTGGTGCGCGCGGAGTTCCTGCGCGGGCGGAATCTGGAATACGTGCGCGCGGCCCGGGCGCTGGGCATGCAGAATGGTGCGATCATGTTCCGCCACATTTTGCCCAACGCCATGGTCTCGACCATGACCTTCATGCCGTTCATCCTGACCGGCGCCATCGGTACGCTGACCGCCCTCGACTTCCTTGGCTTCGGTTTGCCGCCGGGCGCCCCGTCCCTGGGTGAGTTGGTGGCCCAGGGCAAATCCAACCTGCAAGCGCCGTGGCTCGGTATGAGTGCGTTTGCGGTGCTGGCGTTGATGTTGAGTTTGCTGGTATTCATCGGCGAGTCCGCTCGCGATGCCTTCGACCCGAGGAAGTGAAATGAATCAGGACAATCTGATCGAAGTGCGCGACCTGGCCGTCGAATTTGTCGTTGGCGAGCACGTTCAGCGGGTGGTCGAAGGCGTCAGCTTCGACATCAAGCGCGGCGAAACCCTGGCGCTGGTGGGTGAAAGCGGCTCCGGCAAGTCGGTGACCGCCCACTCGATCCTGCGGCTGCTGCCCTATCCGCTGGCCCGGCATCCGTCCGGCACCATCACCTATTCCGACCGGAACTTGTTGGAGCTGAAAGAGAAAACCATCCGCCACATCCGCGGCAACCGGATCGCGATGATCTTTCAAGAGCCGATGACCTCGCTGCGTATGTGTCATGCAGCGCGGTTGCATCGTCGAACAGGCATCGTGCGAAGAATTGTTCCGCGCGCCGCAGCATCCGTACACCCGGGAACTGCTGGCAGCGGAGCCCAGCGGCAAGCCCGCGACCAATGTAATTGGCCCGCCATTGYTGCAGGTCGAGGACCTGAAAGTCTGGTTCCCGATCAAGAAAGGCTTTCTGAAAAAGACCGTCGACCACATCAAGGCGGTGGACGGCATCAATTTCAGCCTGCCCCAGGGACAGACTCTGGGGATTGTGGGAGAAAGCGGTTCCGGCAAGTCGACGCTCGGTTTGGCGATTTTGCGGCTGATCGGCAGCAAAGGGGCAATCCGTTTTGAAGGCAAGCAGCTAGACTGCCTGACGCAGCAACAGGTTCGGCCGCTGCGGCGGGAAATGCAGGTGGTGTTCCAGGACCCTTTCGGCAGCCTGAGCCCACGGATGTGCGTGAGCCAGATCGTCGGCGAAGGCCTGCGGATCCACAAGATGGGCACGCCATGACCTGGCTGTCGTCAAAGCGCTGAGCCACCAGCTGATGGTGGTCAAGCATGGCCAAGTGGTCGAACAGGGAGACGCGCAAAGTATCTTTGCCGCCCCCCAACATCCGTATACACAGCAGTTGCTGGAAGCCGCTTTTCTGGCACCAGCCACTGCGCAATAAACCTGAAAGAGAGGAGCAACACATGGGTTTTCTCGCCGGTAAGCGCGTACTGATCGTCGGTGTCGCCAGCAAGCTGTCCATCGCATCCGGCATCGCTGCCGCCATGCATCGCGAGGGCGCTGAGCTTGCCTTCACTTATCAGAACGACAAACTCAAGGGTCGTGTCGAAGAATTCGCACAGGGCTGGGGTTCGAGCCCTGAGCTGTGCTTCCCGTGCGACGTGGCCAGCGATGCCGAAATCGCCAAGGTCTTCGAAGAGTTGAGCAAGAAGTGGGACGGCCTGGACTGCATCGTGCACTCCGTCGGCTTCGCCCCGGGCGACCAACTGGACGGCGACTTCACCGAAGCCACCACCCGTGAAGGTTTCCGCATCGCTCACGACATCAGCGCCTACAGCTTCGTGGCCCTGGCCAAGGCTGGTCGCGAAATGATGAAAGGCCGCAATGGCAGCCTGCTGACCCTGTCGTACCTGGGCGCCGAGCGCACCATGCCGAACTACAACGTCATGGGCATGGCCAAGGCTTCCCTGGAAGCTGGCGTACGTTACCTGGCCGGCTCCCTGGGCCCGGACGGCACCCGCGTCAACTGCGTATCGGCTGGCCCGATCCGCACCCTCGCCGCTTCCGGCATCAAGAACTTCCGCAAAATGCTGGCCGCCAACGAAGCGCAAACCCCGCTGCGTCGTAACGTCACCATCGAAGAAGTCGGCAACGCCGGCGCCTTCCTGTGCTCGGACCTGGCTTCCGGCATCAGCGGCGAAATCATGTACGTAGACGGCGGCTTCAACACCACCGCCATGGGCAACATCGAAGAGTGATCTTCGATTAGCCGTTAAAAAACCCGCCTCTTCAGGCGGGTTTTTTGTGCCCTCAAATTCAAAAGATCTTCACAACAAACACTGAGCAAACAACTGCTGGATCGGCTGTGTACGCTGGCTATAACGCTGCAACAGCACGATCTCCCGGTAGAACGTCAGCTCTCCCAGCGGGATGATCCTGACCTTCGCCCCATGCTCAAGCCACAGCCCCGCCTCGGGCAATAGCGAAACACCCAGCCCGCATTCCACCATCTTGACAATGGCTTCCAGCTCATCCAGCTCCAGAGCCACCTGTACATCAATCTGCTGCTCGCGCAAAAAACGCGTCACCAATCGCCCACCGAATGAATTGCGGTCGTAGCGTACGTGGGGATGGCTGGCGAGTAACTGCAGCGGGTCATCCCCCTCAAGGTCGGCCGGCACGATCAGCACAAACGGCTCCCGGCGAATGACTTGCACCGATAATTCCTTGGGCAGTTCGAACGGCGGCTTGATCAGAATCGCCAGGTCCACTTCGCCAGTGTCCACCTGGCTCAGCAGGTTCAGGGATACCCCCGGCACCAGTTTCGCCTCCAGCGACGGCGCCTGTTGCCTGAGTCGCAACAGCGCCCGTGGCAACAAACCGGTCTGGACGGTGGCCACCGCGCCGATCTTCAATTCGCCACGAAACTCGCTGATGTCATCACTGACGGYCATGCGACTGAAGATCTCGAGCATTTCCTGAGCCATCGGCAACGCTCGCTGCCCTGCGGCATTGAGGAGTGCCTGACGCCCGGTGCGATCGAACAGACGGATGCCCAACGCCTGCTCCAGATTGCGGATCTGCGCGCTGACCGCCGACTGAGTCAGGCCAATGTGCATGCCTGCCGCTGCGAACGTGCCATGGCGCGTCACGGCAATGAAGGTTTTCAGTTCCCGCAGCATACGGCCCCCCAATTGATCGAAATAATTTGAGCTCGCTGCAAAAACTATCGTCTTTCAATCAAAAAGCACAGGACTAAACTCAGCCTCAACGCTCAACCCATCGAGGCACATCCGATGCAACTGTCCCCTTTTCATTTGGCCATCCCGGTTTACGATCTGGACGCTACCCGGCGTTTCTATGGCGAGGTGTTCGGCCTGGAAGAAGGTCGCTCCAGCGATCACTGGGTCGATTTCAACTTTTTCGGCCATCAACTGGTGATTCATCTGGCCCCGAAAAACGCTTCTCAGGAAGCCGCCCATACCAACGCCGTGGACGGCCACGACGTACCGGTGCCGCATTTCGGTGTGGTATTGCCGATGGAAGAATGGGAGGCGCTGGCCGAACGCCTGAAAGCCCTGGGTACACACTTCGTGATCGAGCCGGGCATCCGGTTTCAGGGATTGGTGGGCGAACAAGCCACGATGTTTCTTTTCGATCCCTGCGGCAATGCTCTGGAGTTCAAGGCGTTCAAAAATATCAATCAGTTGTTCGCCAAATGATCCGCCTGCCCCTTGACGCCACCACCCTCAGTGAAGCGGTGGTCAATGGCGAGACCACCGCTGCCATCGTCGTCGAAACCTTTCTTCAACGCTTTCAGGCGCAAGAGCCGGATATCCAGGCTTTTGTCTCGTTCGACGCCCGGCAGGTCCGCGCCGATGCGGCGCAGCACAACGGCCAGGGTCTGCTGGCCGGCGTCCCCGTGGGTATCAAGGACATTTTCGACACTGCGACCCACCCCACGCAGTTCTATTCACCCATCTATACCGACCATCAACCCTCCCGGGACGCCCACGTCGTGACGCTGCTGCGCCAGGCCGGGGCGCTGATCATGGGCAAGACCCATACCACCGAGTTTGCGTACATGCACACCGGTCCAACCCGCAATCCCCACGACCTTACGCGAACGCCGGGCAGCTCCAGCGCTGGCTCGGCGGCCGGGATGGCTGCAGGGTTCTTTGCCCTGGCGCTGGGCACCCAGACCGCTGGCTCGTTGCTCAAGCCGGCATCCTACTGCGGCCTCTTCGCTTTCAAACCGTCGCTGGGACTGGTGTCGCTGGAAGGGGTAAAACCGTTGGCGCCGAGCTTCGACACCGTGGGTTGGTATGGCCAGTCAGTGCGCGACCTGCACCTGGTAGCGCGCGTGTTGATTCCCGGGTTCGTGGTGCCGGACATCGAGCGACGTCCGCTGCACTTGGGGTTCTGCCGCACGTCGCGCTGGGATCAAGTGGACCCCGACGTGGTCCTTGCCCTGGAACAGGCGGTGGATCAGTTGCGCAGCGCCGGCCATCACGTGAGCGACGTACGGCTGCCGGATGAGTTTGCCGGTGTGTTCGACGATCATCAGTTGATTAACGATTGCGAAGGTGCCCGCTCGCTGGCAAAGGAGTTTCAACAACACCGAACACAATTGAGCCCTTCGACCCTGGCCATGTTCGAGCGGGCGGCAACCACAACCTGGCAACAGGAATCCGCTGCCAAGGCGCGCCTGGCCGATCTTGCCCCACGCTTGAGCGAGCTTTGCCGCCCCTTCGACGCCATGCTCGGCGCCTCTTGCGGGATGGTCGCGCCGGTCGRCCTGGAAAGCACCGGGCCGTCGGACTTCATCAAGTTCTGGGGGGCGTTTGGCTGGCCGCAACTGAACATACCGCTGAGGCCCGGCCAAGCCATGTTGCCTGTCGGGCTACAGATGATCGGAAGGTTCAGAGAGGATGGTCGGCTGTTACGAACGGCCGAGCACGTTGCAGCGGTTTTGCAAGGCGCCATTCAAGAATGACGAGCTTCGAACTGTCGGGCACGCAACGCCTTATCGACCAGAGCCAGCAGATCTTGCGCCGTTTGGGTTAGCTGAGCATCAAACTCGATCTGCCCGACACTGAAGCGAATGTCATAACCACGATGCACCGTGGCATTACGCTCATCGAGTATTTCTTCGAGGCGCGCCCTGATTGCGGCAATCTCCACCGTGTTGGCGCCGGTCAACAAGGCAGCAAACTCATCGCTGCCCAGCCGACCGATCACATCGCTTTCACGAAAAGCGATGCGCAGCACGTCGGCAAAGGTTTTCAGGGCGTTGTCGCCCTCGGCACGCCCATACAACCGGTTGATGCACTTGAAGTCGTCAAGGTCGAAAAACAACAAGGTCGCAGGTTGACCCAACTGCCGACAGGCCTCCAGCGCCAATTGGGCCAGAGCCTCGAAGCCATGACGATTGGACAGCAGCGTCAACTCATCCATGCTCGCCATCTGCACGCCCATCAGTTCTTGCTCGGCCTTGCGCGCCAAGTCGCGCAGTACATCGCGGTCCTGCACGGCGCCGTCGAGGACGTTCGGCGTGCCCACGCCGGGTTTGAGCGGTTTGTCTGGGGTTAGCATTACTCACTCCCTTGATGGATATAAACGTTAGAGTCGTTCACACCCGGTTTGACTCCCTATAAACGCGCCGCTGGTCAGCTACCCGCCACCGGACATGGCCCTCCAGCGTCCGCCCAGAGTTTGAACTGGGTGACGAAAATGTCGTGGGGCACCGGCACCGGCGTCCGTCCCTCACCTGGATGCCAGCCCCAGAGCACCAGTTTGTCCTCGCTGACATGTTTGATCAGTGCCGCAAAATCACGATCGCCATTACTGGAACGATCCTTGATCATTGCGCACAACCTGTCGGGCGGCAGGCCGATCCAGGCCATTTTGTGCGCGGCTGGCGGCAGGCTCCAATGCGGCGCTCCGGGCGGTGTGTGAGGCCCATAACTGGCGGGCGGATTGCTGTCGGCATGGCAACTGGCACACGGCAGACCGGCCGCCCCTTTGCCATCCATCCCGCGAACCACCCTCATCGCGTGAGGATTGCCGGCGTCGAACTGTAAAGGCGAATCGCCGGGGATATGGCAGTTCTGACAGCGCGGGCTCTGGAACACCTTCTGTACTGTGTCAAACGCCTTCAGCGCCTCTTTATCATCAGCGAACAGGTCCGAGGCATAGCCAGTCAGCCCGATCAGCACCACCGCGCCCAGCAACAGATGTCGTTTCATGTCACACCCCCGACAATTGCAGCGGCAGTTCCCGCAGACGCTGCCCGGTCAGGGCAAACACCGCGTTCGCCACGGCCGGCGCCACGGGCGGTACACCAACCTCGCCGATGCCGCCGGGTTTGTCGGTGCTGGGGACGATATGCACTTCGACCACGGGCATTTCGTTCAGGCGCAACACCTGATAGTCGTGAAAATTGGATTGCTGCACCTGGCCGTTCTTGAACGTCAGTTTGCTGTGCAAGGTAAATCCGAGACCGAAGGTGATGCCTGACTCCATCTGCGCGGCGATGCTCTGCGGGTTGACCGCAATGCCGCAATCCACCGCACACACCACCCGGTGTACGCGAATCGCCAGGTTGTCCTGCGACACCTCCGCCACATGGGCGACGTAGCTGCCGAAAGACTCATGCACCGCCACGCCCAATGCGTGGCCGTCCGGCAACGGCGCTTTCCAGTCGGCTTTCTCCACCGCCAGATTCAGCACCCCCAGATGCCGTGGATGCGCCTTGAGCAAGGTTCGTCGGTATTCCACCGGATCCTTGCCGGCCGCCTCTGCCAGCTCATCGATCAACGACTCCATGACGAATGCCGTATGGGTATGCCCCACCGACCGCAACCACAGCACGCTGATGCCTGTTTGCGGGGAATGCAGGTCGATCAGGTGATTGGCCAGCCCCTCAAAATAAGGACTGTCGGCCACACCTTCGACGGAGGTTTTGTCGACACCGTCCTTGACCATGGTCGCCTCGAACGACGTGCCGGCCATGATCGACTGCCCGACCAGCATATGCTTCCAGGCGATCGGCATACCGTCGGCGTCCAACCCGATGCGTGCCTGATGCAGGAATGCCGAGCGATAGTAACCGCCGCGAATGTCATCCTCTCGGGACCAGACGGTTTTCACCGGTTCGCCCGCCGCTTTGGCGACGTACACCGCCTCGCTGACAAAATCCGAGGTCGGGTTGGCCCGACGCCCGAAGCCGCCACCGAGGAATTGGGTGTGGATCTCGACCTGTTCGGGTTTGAGCCCGGTGATCTTCCCCGCAATCATCTGATCCAGGGTCTGGAACTGCGTGCCGGTCCAGATTTCGCATTTGTCCTTGGTGATGTTCACCGTGCAATTGAGCGGTTCCATCGGCGCGTGGGCCAGGTACGGCACGCTGTATTCGGCCTCGATAGTCTTCGCCGCCCTGCCCAACATGACCGTCGCGTCCCCGGCCTGGCTGACCGAGGTCCCGGGGGTGGCGGCGAGTTTACGGAAGCTTTCCAGCAGTTGCTGGCTGTCGAGCCCGGCGTTCGGCCCCGGTTCCCATACAACCTTCAGCGCATCGCGCCCCAGCTTCGCCGCCCAATAATGATCGGCAATCACCGCGACTCCCGTGGGCACCTGCACCACTTTGTGCACGCCAGGCACCGCCAGCGCCTCGGCGCCTTCGAAGGATTTGACGCTGCCACCGAACACTGGCGGCCGAGCGACCACCGCAGTCATGAGCCCGTCGAATTGCACGTCCATGCCGAACTTCGCCTGCCCGGTGATTTTCTCCGGGGTATCGAGGCGCTTGGTGGGTTTGCCGATGACCTTCCAGTCCTTGGCTTCCTTGAACTTGATCGAGGCTGGATCCGGCACCGGCAACTTGCCGGCGTCATCCGCCAGTTCGCCGTAAGTGGCGCGTTTGTCGCCGGCAATGACCACGCCCGATTCGGTGCTAATCTGCGAAGGCGCCATGTCGAAGCGCTTGGCTGCCGCGTCGATCAGCATCAAGCGCGCCGCTGCGCCGGCCTGACGATAGCGATCGAACTCCATCCAGGTCGAGGTCGAACCGCCGGTGATTTGCATCCCGCCAAACGCCGGCAGGCCATACTCGGCGGCCGAGGCTGGCGCGTGTTCGACGCGAATTTTCGACCAATCGGCGTCCAGTTCTTCGGCGATCAACATGGTCAGGCCGGTCCAGATGCCCTGGCCCATTTCCGAATGGCCGAGCAGCACAATGACGCTGTTGTCGTTGCCGATGCGTAAAAAGGCATTGGGCGCGAACACCTCTCCTTGATTCTCGGCACCGAAGGCGAAGCGATGGCCGCCAGGAATGACAAACGCCACCACCAGACCGCCTCCCAACACGGCACTGCCCTTGAGAAAACCGCGACGCGAAACAGGGTTGATGCTGTTCATTGCTCAGACTCCCTTCAACGTGGCTTCAACGTCGCCTCACCCGATCTCGGCGGCGCGTTTGACCGCGGCGCGGATTCTTGGGTAGGTGCCGCAGCGGCAAATGTTGCCGGACAGCGCCTGGTCGATGTCGCTGTCGGTAGGCTTGGGGATCTTCGCCAGCAACGCGGCCGCCGACATGATCTGCCCGGACTGGCAATAACCGCACTGAACCACATCGAGTTCGGCCCAGGCTTGTTGCACCGGGTGCGAGCCGTCGCTGGACAGGCCTTCGATGGTGAGAATTTTCTGCCCGTGGGCCACCGCCGTGGCGGGCGTGATGCAAGAGCGCAGCGGCGCGCCGTCGACGTGTACGGTGCAGGCGCCACACTGGGCCATGCCGCAACCGAATTTGGTGCCCGTCAGGTGCGCGACATCGCGCAGAACCCAGAGCAACGGCATGTCCGCGGGGACATCCAGTTCCTGGTCCTTGCCATTGATATTCAGGGTCAGCATGGCTGATTTCCTCAGACTCACGGTGTTCTGAAGGGGCGCCGCTGTGGCAGCGAAATACCTACGCGGCGCCTTGGGTCATCCCTACAGCTAAGCGCAATTTGACCCACAAGCCATGTTCATCGACCACCGGTCGCTCCCGTCCCGTAGCAGCAGCCTCGCGCAGCTCGGCAGCTGCTACGGACTTGTCGATCTACGGCGCCACCCGTCTACTGCGGACTGGCTAATCTGATAATCCAGTGTGTTCAACCTGCCGAGGACAACCGCCATGCAACGCTTTCCAAAAATCACGCCCTGCCTGTGGTTTGACGATCAGGCCGAAACGGCGGCGAAATTCTATTGCTCGATCTTCGATCACTCGAAAATCACCGCCATCACCCATTACGGCAAGGCCGGTCAGGAAATCCACGGCCGCCCGGAAGGTTCGGTGATGACGGTCAGCTTCGAGCTTGATGGCCAGACCTTCACCGGTCTCAATGGCGGGCCAGTGTTCACCTTCAACGAAGCGGTGTCGTTCCAGGTCAATTGTCAGAATCAGGAGGAAGTCGACCACTTCTGGGGCAACCTGTCCGCCGGTGGGCCTGTGCAGGCGCAGCAATGTGGCTGGCTCAAGGATAAATTCGGCGTGTCATGGCAGATCGTGCCGATCGCGCTGATACACATGATGCAAGACCCCGATACGCACAAGTCCCAGCGCGCGATGCAAGCGATGCTGCAAATGAAAAAACTCGACATCGCCGAACTGGAACGAGCCTTTGCCGGCCAGAGCTAATACACTCAGGCACTGGCCCGCCAAGGACATCGAGATGAAGCACACCGTCGCCAAATATGCAGACAAAGCCCCGCGTTTCTGGCGCGACGACGCCCTGCCCTTCATCGAAGCCCGCTCCATCGCCGACGGCCGCGAGGTCTGCTACGCCCGGCATTCCCACGAACACTTTTCCATCGGTGCTATCACCGCTGGGCGCAGCACCTACATCCACGAGCAATCGGAGTTTCAGGTCAGCGCCGGTACCGTGGTGTTGATGAACCCCRGCGATGTGCATGCCTGCAATCCGATCGATGACCAGCCTTGGTCGTACCTGATGCTGTACGTCGAGACGCCTTGGCTGACTGACTTGCAGCATCAGCTCGGCTTCAGCCAGGATTCGGCGTTTCGCCGGTTTTCCATCACCCACAATCGCGATCTCGAGCTGTTCGCCGGCCTGAGGAGCGTATATGAGGTGTTGATCGATCAGCAGCAAGACGTGCTGCGCAAACACAGCGCGGCGGTGGAGTTTTTCACCGAGGTGCAACAGCGGCTCAACCCGGTCGATCAACCGCTGCGCGAACCCAATTTCAAGCTCGAACGGGCCGCCGACTACATCCGCGATAACTGCACGCATCAGCTCAAGCTCGAAGACATTTGCGAAGCGGCGCAACTGTCGCCGTCCTACCTTATCCGCGCCTTCAAACAGCATTACGGCATGACGCCCCATGCATTTCTGGTCAACCGGCGCATCCAGTTCGCCCGGGATCGACTGCGTAGCGGCAGGCTGATCGCCGATGTCGCATTGGAGGCCGGATTTGCTGATCAGGCGCATTTTCAGCGGGCGTTCAAGCAACATCTGGCGGCGACACCAGGGCAATATCGCGGGTAAGTTAATATGTCGACATGCRCCCCCTGTCAAAAACAGGTTAGTTAATATAAACCCACGAGCCATGCCGGTAAAATTCATACAAAGTCATATAACTAATATGACAACACTCCAAACTCTTATTTAAGCTCCCTTCCCTTCCCACGCTACAACCCAATATCAGAAGATGGAGCTTCTTACTTGAACACGCCGAACAACAACGTATTTCATTCCAGCATCCAACGCGAAAAACAATTAGTCATTGAAGCCATCGTCAACTTCCTCAGCGATGAAGACGTCATGGCAACCGTTGGATGGTCGTGGGATCGTGTATCAGTTACCTGTGACCCGAATTCCGACTTCTCCCAACTACATCATCCAGCTACTACCTGCCTGGCGAGGCTCAGCCGGCAACCCGACTTCAAAAAAATCGCGGTCGAACAAGGCATCTCCCGAACAAACATCTTTCATGTCAATGAACACGGCCAACTCTTTTATTCCTATGACAACATCAGTACCCGTGAAGCCAACGGTGAGCTGATCACTGTCAGTTTCTTCTCCGAGCGTAACGATATCGCCCATCACTTCACTGGCGTTGCCGATATCGATGAACAACTACGCCTCCTTTCAGGCAGTGCCAAGCTGACTGGCGGATGGGTGACGTCCACCGAAAAAATCACAATAAGTCAGTGGTTGCGTTTTCACAGCTTGCCACTTCCGGCCAGCGTGGAAAGTGCAAAAGAGTTAATTGATTTACTGAATGCCCCCCCCCTTCCAGCACCGTCGCCCTATGGGAACTACTGGGAGTTGCTGAGCCCTCCCAAAGACTCACCGTTCGAACTCACGGAGAAAAATCGCGCCCTCATTCGCGATGTGATCGAGGAAGAAACCGGAGGCGAACTTCCTTTGGTTTCGCTTTATGGCCATGTGCTGAAACTTGAAAGCTTTTCCGCCGACAAACTGCCCACCAGCCAAGGTTACCGTCTGACACGGCTGATCGATATTGCAGTGTCGAGCGCGAATAATGGGCATGCGTTCATGACGGCATTAGGCTGGTTCGCTGATGAAAACGGCCCCAAGCCCACCGAGCAGTTCATCGAACAGCTGATGATTGCGGTGATGCTGCTTGACCTTGATCCGGAACTGGACAGCGCCAATACCTCGTTTGCAGGTTTTGACCTCTACTCGAAACGTCATTTACTGCTTTCCCCCTCAGCGGTCCGCACGCAACTTGAACAGCATCTGGTCAGCCAACTCAAGCTCGACGCCATGATTGCCCCGCTCGTCGCGGAACTGGTCCTGGGTGGCATGGCGCCGGAATATCTTGCCGATGAACTGCCGTCCAATCTGCGTATCGGCACACCGGCGTGGGTCGTCTTCACCCAGGCCGTGCACTTTGCCGAAGCGATCACCCCCGGTGTTTCCCGGAGCATGACCTCCCAACACCTGCTGGGGTTCGCCCGCGCATCGCAATTGACACCCGAGCTCAAAGCAGTGTTTGCCGCACACTCGGCTGACCCGGTGATCACCTGGGCGCTAATGAACGACCTGATCTCCCGGGATTCAGAGGGCAACCTCAATCAGCAAGCCGTTACGGTGGCGATGGATGAGTACAAGCAACATGCGGACATGATGACGAGCGCCTTGATTGATCTGGGCAAACCGCTGCCCCATCGCAAGGCGCTCGCGCTTAAAGAACTGAAATCCCAAGTGCCGGATTGTGACCCCGAGGAACTGTTGGTCAAACATCGCGGAACGGGCGGCGGCGCAGGAAGGCGGGTATCGGTTGTCGATCTTTACCTGGGCGACGAGCTTCACACCCAGGATTGGGATCGAGCCAAAGGCACCAGCATTTACGAGGCTTTCCCTGATCTGGCTGACATGTACCCCGTTGCGGATTTATTTCAGCAAGCGGTCCACAATCATCACAACTCAATGACCGAAGCATTGTCGGCCATTATCAACGTCACCTTTTCGCAACTAAGCCCGAAGGACAGGTCGTTCATCGAGGACGGCCATCTAGGTATCTATAGTGTTCAGGAATACACAACCACCCGATTTACCAATATTCCCAACCCGACGGGCGTAGCAAGACCAGCGACGCCCGTTCCAGGGAAGACGGGCCGTTATGGCGTTCTCATTTGTGCGGTACTTGATTCAGAGCTTCGTTGTTATCAACTGTTTCCAATGAGGACGGAATGCGTATACAGCGAGGAACTTGGCGAAGTGTTTCGCCCTCTCTTCATGGCCAGTGGGTCCGCTGTAGCGACGTTTGTGAACCACAAACACCATTTGGAAGGCCGTCTGGATATACAGGCTTATCGAGCGAACACGGCCCCCCGCAGCTATTCCCGGTCCGCCTTTTTTATCCGCAAGATCGGAGAATTCAACCCATCGTCGGCCAGTGCAGGCACCCCCTCGCCGAACCGTTACTTTCGTTCCACGCGAAAAGAAGCAATCAGCGACCTTATTGCAAAAGAGAACCCCTATTTCACTGTAGATGAACTGATGCAACTGGGCCTCGATCAGACACGACGGGAAAAAGCGATTGAAAAGACCGACGCCATCTTCACATTCATTCTGAACCTGATCATTCCGTTCAAGGAGTGCGTCGAGGAGCTTTCCTCGGGGGTTCCTGCCCGACAAAACCGCGCTATTCACGGCTGTGTCATGGACGCGGCGGCCCTCGCTGTTTCCTTTGCCGTCGTCGGCATTAAAGTTACCGCTATCAGCGCCAAGGCCACGACCCTGGTCTCCAAACTCCTTTCCACGTCCAAAGTTGTTGGCAGTACTGTCATCAGCCTTTTCAACCCCATTGACGGAGTGCCTCAACTGCTCAAGGGCGGCGGAAAACTATTGGCTCGGGGCGTGAAGAAACTAGGCGCTCATGCGCTCTCCACCCCGTATCTGGCTCGGCGGCAGTTGCGCTATCTGACGGGCGCGAACAGCTATGATCTGCTCCGGGCCATCAACCATACCGGCGCAGGCCCCCGGATTCGAATGTCGCTGGACACGGTTGCCCATGGTCGAGCGCTGTTCAAGGACGACAGCATTCAAACCGTTGAACAGATTGTGACCCGCCTGGGCAACAAGAACAGTCGACTGCCAGATGGCGCTCTGCCGTCCGAACTGGAGCATCTGTTCAACAATGCGCTTGTTGAATCGGCGCTCGGACTCAAGCAAGCGCAAGATCTGCAGGGATTGATCGGTCGAACGCCTGTTGAAGATCTTTTCAAGGCAGTCCTGGAAAAAGCTCAATACAGCTACACCAGCGCCCGCTCCGCATCTGGTGCTCAAGGTTACGCCGATACACTGGCAACCTTTGCCCAGGTCGAAGCGAAAAACGTCACCTACATGAAGAATTACCAACAAAACGTATTACAGCAAGACCTGGGCAAGGTACCGTTTAATCAGGTCATGCCAGAATCAGCCTTCAATCCAATGGGCTTTACCGATAACTCGCAAAGGGCCGGCGCCTGGATCGTCAATGGTTCTACCTCCCCTGGCAACGACCTCGACAGCATCGTTGCGGTACTGCGCGAGTACGCCGGCAATCAAGAAACACTGACTGATCCGACCGTGATCAAACAGCTGCATGCCCGTATCGCGCCAGCCACCTCGGACGTCGTGCGCGTGGGCGTCAATGACAAGAAATACGCTAGCAACATCAGTGGATTCGCCGCGATGGAACAACATCTGAAAACACTGAACTCCAGTCATGAGCATTTCGACAAACAGTTGCTGGCGACCGTCGTAGGTTTCCACGGTCTAGGCGACGGTAATGGCCGTACGGGTCGTGCCCTGTATGCCATCAGCCAGCTTCGAAACAACCGGTTCACACCGCTGACAAAACAAGAGTTCAGTTTGCTGCACGGACTCGATTAAGGTGAATGACTGAGGGTATGTTGCTTAGGAAAGCAACAAATACACCGCACTCAGCCCTAGCAACAATGCCATGAGCCGGTTGAACCATCGCATGCCTACAGGATTATTCAGATAACCCTGCAGGCATGTCCCGGCATACGCCCAACAGCCGACAGACACATAGCAGATCACCAGATACACCGCCGCAAACTGCCAGACCAGCCGCGCCTCGCCGTCCGCGACGAACGCGCCCATACCCGCTACACAGGCCAGCCAGGCCTTCGGATTGAGCCATTGCATCATCGCGCCATATAACATCGACGGCGCCCGGCGCGATTTATCCGCATCGATGCGGCCATCGTCCGCCGCCAGTTTCCAGGCCATGAACAACAGAAACGCAACACCCGCCAGTTGCACYACTTGCGTCAGCGCCGGCCACAACCGCAATACCTCATGCAACCCCAATCCCATCAATACCAGCAATAAAACGAAACCCAGCGTTGCTCCGGCGACATGTCGCTGACTGGCGCGAAAACCGAACTGCGCCCCCGAACTCAACGCCACAATGTTCACCGGCCCCGGTGTAATGGAAGCGACCAAGGCAAACGCCGCCATGGAAAGAATCAGACTCATTGCATACCTTCTTCAATTCAGTTGAACCAGGGGTCAAGGTAAAGAGCCAGGGGAATGCTGTATTGAAGAAAACAACCCTTGCCTGTCCCGCGACGCATGTCACTTCCTGTAGGTTGCAAGACTGTCACGAGGGACCTTATGGCGGGCCTATACTTCAAGAGTCGGCACACTCGATGCGGGGCGCGTCGAGTGATCGTTCACGCAGGCCACAGCCTGCCTTCATCGTAGGGAGGAGAAGATCATGGCGCGTAAATACATCGACTGCCGCGAGTTCCCAAGCGCGTCCAAATGCTCGGTCGCCCTGTCCGCAGACTCTGAAAACGAACTGCTGGAGGCCGCGGCACAGCATGCGGTCAGTGTTCACAAGCACACCGATTCACCAGAACTGCGTGCTCAACTGAAGACAATGTTCCACGACGGCACCCCGCCCGTAGAAGCACCGCGTCCGGCGTAGGAACGCAAAAAGGGACAGACCACGATTCAAGGCAGATGCCGAACAATCGTGGTCTGTCCCGTGTTTTTCTTGGTCTGTCCCGTGTTTTTCTCTGTACGGCTATTTGCATCCACCGCTGTATGGGCCAAATCACCAACCACCCATGATAAAAATACCGCTCTCGTTCTTGGAGCCCCGTTCATGGACCTCGCCACCCTCCTCCTGTTTTTGCCGGCCTGCTTCGCCCTGAACATGGCCCCCGGCCCAAACAATCTGCTGTCGGTCAGCAACGCCACCCGTTATGGCTATCGTCGCGCCTGTGTGGCCGGCGTCGGGCGTTTGCTGGCGTTTGCCGGGATGATCGGCCTGGCCGCCGCTGGATTGTCGGTGGTGCTGAAAACCTCGGAATGGCTGTTCTACGCGATCAAGATCATCGGTGCCGCTTACCTGTTATACCTGGCGTGGCAACTGTGGCGTGCCAATCCCGAGGCCGAGCAGCACATCACCGGCACGCCGGTGGGGATCCTGGCCCTGGCGCGGCAGGAGTTTCTGGTGGCAGCGGGTAATCCCAAGGCCATTTTGCTGTTCACCGCCTTCCTGCCGCAGTTCGTCGACCCGACCCAGGCGGTGGCTCCGCAATTCGCGGTGCTCGGCGCGTTGTTCCTGCTGCTGGAATGGATTGCCATCAGCGCCTACGCCTACATGGGCCTGCACATGCGCCGCTGGTTCGCCGAACCGCGGGGCAAGCGGATGTTCAACCGTTGCTGCGCGGGGTTGCTGTCGGCGGCAGCTTCTGTGCTGTTGATGGCGAAACGGGCCTGACCTTTACGCTTGGGACGGTCCTTTCAGTTCGACCTGGTTGCCGTCCGGATCGAAGCAATAGATCGACAGCCCGTTGCCTTCGGCACCAAAACGCACCGCAGCTTTCTCGGGTTTCAGGCCGAAGGACTGCAAGTGACTGACCAGCGCTTCCTCGTCAAACGGTTCGATGCGCAGGCAGAAGTGGTCGACGTTGCGCCGTTCGCGACCAGCGGCAGCCCCGCCCGTGCGGCCGAGCTCGCCCTGGATATCGACGAGGTCGATCATCGAGGTGCCCGCACGCAAATGCACCAGGCCCAGATCGTCGCGGCGCTTGACCAGTTCGGCGCCAAGTACCTCGCCGTAAAACGCGATGCTGCGTTCGAGGTCCTCGACGCGCAGGACGATATGATCGATGTGCTTAATCGTGAATGCTTGCATTGGGATGGATTCCTGAAAATATCGTTTACAGCATTGCCGGTGACCCGATGACTGTAGCTCAGGGTACAAAAATTCTCTGTCGATTTTCCGGTGGAGGCGCCAGGCAACGCGGCTTATGCTCAGCCCATGAACCTACAAAACGCTGTGCTTCCGCCCCACGCCGAGATGGTTCGCGCCATGCTCGAACGCGACACCGCCTACGAGGGGGTGTTCTTTACCGCGGTCAAAACCACCGGCATCTTCTGCCGCCCCAGTTGCACGGCGCGCAAGCCGAAGCCGGAAAACGTCGAGTTCTTCGCCCATGCCGATGAGGCGATGTCGGCGGGTTATCGGGCCTGCCTGCGGTGCAAGCCGCTGGACGCCGCGGCCATTGCGCCGGACTGGGTGCAACGACTGCTGAAATCCGTCGACGCCGACCCCGACCAGCGCTGGACCGATGCCCAATTGCTCGCCGAGGGCATCGAGCCGCTGAAACTGCGGCGCTGGTTCAAGCAGCATTTCGGAATGACCTTTCATGCCTGGTTGCGCAGCCGACGCCTGGGCATCGCCCTCGGTGGCATCAAACAGGGCGACTCCATCGACAACGCGGCGTTCGATTCCGGCTATGAATCCCTGAGCGGTTTTCGCGATGCGTTTCAAAAGTCATTCCACATCACCCCCGGTCGCGCCGCCCACAGCGAGCCGCTGCTGTTCACCCGATTGACCACGCCACTGGGACCGATGATCGCCATGGCCGAACGGCGTGGGCTGGTGCTATTGGAGTTTCTCGACCGACCGGCATTGACCAAGGAAATC
>NZ_JBFTMK010000034.1:0-22873 GCF_056396965.1 Pseudomonas sp. 05N434 | reverse complement strand
CATGCTGCGTTACGTGCACTTGTCGCCGGAAGAGCTRATGACTCACTACCGCGACAAGTGCGCCAGTGCCCGCATCAGCGCCAGCGAGCGCACCCAGTTCCTTGATGCCTTGCGTCTGGGCCTGACCCGTTCGTCTTACCTGTCTTCTTGAGGTAGGGCACCGCGCCCATCAGGTTGTCTGAAATTTCTCCGTAGGTTGCGGAAATTTCAGATGACCTGGTGCGGGGCTTCTCTTTTGTCACGCGAAATAGCCCACATACCGAGCAATCCAAGCGATGTGGTCTTCTTTTCGCGTAGGTCATTTCCTAAGTTGTACTTCGGCACTCTACTCGGCCATGTCTCTCAGCGAGAATCCCCGGCCGCCCCTCCTGTAGAGAATCGCCGATGTTCGATTCAGTCAACGAGCCGTCATTTCGTCTGGATATAGCGGGTCTTGCCGACCCCTTTGAGGTCTTGACCTTTACCGGTAGTGAAGCGATCAGCGAGCCTTTTGCGTTCGACGTGGATCTACTGAACGATGACCCGACACTGGACCTTGCAAGCCTGCTGTACCGCTCGGCCTTTTTACACTTCGGGCCGCAGGGGGAGGGTATTCACGGACAGTTGCTTGGCCTCGTTCAACCCGGCCATGGCAATGAGCCCAGGCTTTGTCGTATGCGTCTGGGCCCCAGGCTTGCTTGCCTGGCCCAGCGCTTCAATCAGCGAATTTTCAGCGATCGCTCGGTGCCGGACATTCTCGCCCAGGTTCTCAAGGAGCACGGCATTGCCGGCAAGGATCGTCGTTTCGACCTGAACGGCGATTACCCGTCCCGTGATTTCTGCACGCAGTACCGGGAGTCGGACCTGCAGTTTTTCCAGCGTCTATGCGCCCAGGAGCGGCTTCATTACTACTTCGAGCACCGTACGCGCGGGCATTGTCTGGTCTTGGGCGACGGTCCGGGGCAGTTTCGCCGTGGCGAAGAGAGGGTCTTCGAGGATGTGAGCGAGCGACCGGGAGTGCATCAGTTCAAGCTTCATGGCTGCGGGCAGATTGCCGAGGGGCAGACGAACCTGCCAACGCTGCGCAGCGGTCAACTGATGCCGTTGTCCGGTCATCCGTATGCGGACTGGAATCGTCTCTGGCTAGTGACCCATGTCGAGCATCAGGGAGGACAACAGCCAGATTTTTTGTATCGCAACCAGCTGCGCGTCGTTGCGCAGGAGGTGCCTTACATCGCGGCTCATCCCGTTGTGAAACCCAGGATGCACAGCCTGCAAAGGGGATGGGTAGTCGACGTCGGTGAATCTCGCCCCGATCCCGGCAGATCGGTCGCCGTGCAGTTTGACTGGCTATATCAGGGCGAAGGCGCAGCCCCCAGCCACTGTTGGTTGCCGTTGTCTGGCGAGCTGGAAAGCGCGGGTGTCATGCCCTTGAGTGAGGGCACGCAAGTGCTGGTGAGCTTTATCGAAGGTGATCCTGATCAACCGTTGATCAGCGGATTTCTTCCCGGAGCACCGTCCAGCGCAGAGCCGGGCATGGTCGAGCTGCTATCCGCCTCGACCACTGAAGCCAGCCGCGCGGTTGATGGTTTATTGGGCTTGCTGCAATCCAGCGAACCCTTGGTACTCCTGTGTTTGCTGCCAGGTGGGGGCAGTTTCAGTCATTGCGCGCAATCCTTATGCACTTGCCGGGCAGCGACGCAGCTTGGCCAGAGCGGTGCGGCATGATTGCCGTTCAGGCGCCCGACTCGACCCCGCAATGGCTGTTGCTCGATGTGCCGGGCGTGCCTCAGGCCGGTGCGATGTTGCGGCAACAGTTTGCTCATGTCCGATGGTTCTGGCTGTTCGAAGGCAGCGAGTTTCATCCGTTGCGTGAGCACGGGCCAGTGTTGGTCGACCTTCGCGAATGCCCGGCACTCGCCGAGCTGTACTCAAGTGAGCCGCATACATGGGGCGGGTTGCTGCTGGTCAGTGAAGCCTCTTCATCACAACTGCTGGAGCATTTGCGCCGCATGCTCACCGTCACCTTCAGCCTGCATCACCGGGCCTTGTTGAGTTACTACAACCCTCAAACGGCGAGTTACTTTTTCGATGCCTGCGATGCGCAGGAGCTGAGTCGCTGGCTCGGTCCGATCGATCAGTTACGCTGGTTCGGCGGCACTTGGGCCGATCGGGCCATTGGCTGTCTGGGCTGGCAACAGTTGTTCAATCCACGGCTTGCCGTCAGGCCGCTGGCCATCGAAGAAAACCTCAGCTCGCGTCAGCGAGACAGCTTGCAGACCTGCCTGCTGGAGCAGCATGCCTGGCGCTGGAGCCGATCCACCGGCACCGACTACAACAGCTTGTGGGCTCACCTGCAGGAAGGGCTGGCGCTGGGTTTCAGTGAGCGCTCGGTGCTCGACGGCTGGTTATGGCTGCGCTTGCAGCACCCTGACGCCGTGCCAGGGCAGTCGTTATCGGGAACCACCCAGCAGGAGCGTCTCGATAGCCTGCGCAACCTGTGGCAGAACGATCAACCCTGAACGGGTTGAAGGTATGTCGCTCGTCATCCTTTTAACCAGCCGTCGTTCTTGCGCAAGTACCAGGCGAATGTGCCAAGGGTCAGGCTGCGCAGCACCATGAACAGCAGGAAGGTTATCCACAGTCCATGGTTGCCCAAGCCTTGCAGTATCCAGGCGAAGGGCAGTAGCAGGATCACGGTCAACAGCATGCCGTTGCGCATTTCCCGGGCGCGGGTGGCGCCGATGAACAGGCCGTCGAGCAGGTAACTCCAGACCGCAATCAGCGGCAGCGCGGCGAGGTACGGCAGGTAGATGAAGGCGGTGTCGCGCACGCTCTGGATGTTGGTCTGCATCTGGATGAACAGGTGCCCGGCGTACAGAAACAGCAAGGCGAACCCCAGGCTTGCCAGCAGCGACCAACCGCACGCCACCACCAGTGAGCGGCGCAGGGCATCACGGTCGCGAGCGCCGATGGCGTGTCCGCACAGGGCTTCCACGGCGTGGGCCAGACCGTCCAGCGCATGGGCGGTCAGCAGCAGGCCGTTGAGCAGCAGCGCATTGGCGGCGACCGTGGCATCGCCCAGTCGTGCACCCTGCACGGTGATCAGGAAGAACACCGACTGCAACGCCAGGCTGCGGATGAAAATATCGCGGTTGACCGCCAACAATGGGCGCCAGCTCTGCCACAACGCCAATGCGGCCCAGGCGATATGGCCGGGATAGGCGCGCAGGGCTTTGCGGGTCATGAACAGGCCGATCAATGCGCCGGTCCACTCGGCGATCACCGAGGCCCGTGCCGCGCCGACCACTCCCCACTCCAGGCCAAGCACAAACCACAGGTTGAGTGCGATGTTGACCAGGTTGGTGCTCAGCAGAATCGCCAGCGGAGCCCGGGCATTCTGGGTGCCGAGAAACCAGCCGACCAGCGCATAACTGGCCAGCGCCGCCGGCAGGCCGAACAGCCGTGTGTGGAAAAACTCGCGGGTCAGTTGATCCAGCTCTGCCGACGGTTGCATGAAGTGCAACGCGACCCCGCTCAACGGCACACCTAACGCCCCCAACAAAATGGCCAGGCCCATGGCCAACAACAGACCTTGCAGCAAAATCTGCCGCAACGCAGCGCCATCCCCACGCCCGGCCGCCTGGGCGGCAAATCCGGTGGAGCCCATGCGCAGAAAGCCCATGGCCCAGGCAAGAAAGGTATACAGACTGGCGCCCACCGCGACGGCGCCGAGCTGATGAGCATAGGGCAGGTGACCGATGACGGTACTGTCGACCAGCGCCACCAGCGGTACGGAAATGTTCGAGAGAATCATCGGGGCGGCGAGCGCCCAGACGCGGCGATGGGTCGGACGGTCGCGCCAGTCGGCAATCAGGTTGGACATGCAGGCTCCTTGGGGGCGCCTGCATTGTAGCGACGAACTCGGAATCCGCATCGATCCATTGTGGAAGCGAGCCTGTGTGGCAGCCTTAGTGAATGATCCAGCTCAGCAACCACAACCCCAGCAGCAACCAGATAATCCCCATGATGATCGACGCGTTCATGAAGGCGCGGATCGCCGACCACAGCAGCATCAGCCCGAGGATCAAGGTGATGATGCTGATGATCGAGGTTTCCATGCCCAATGCCTGGGCCAGCCCTTCGACAAAATTGCTGCCGGCGTTGCTCAACAGGTTGAACAGGCCACTGAGGGTGTCGATGATAAAACGGATGACCGAACCGATTGCCTGGCCGAGCCATTCGAAAAAGCTGTCTACCTGCATGTGTACGTCCTGATGGAGTGGTGGCGTGGTTGCCGGATCCGAGCCTTGGGCTATTGATCGTGCTCCCGGGTTCCCGTGGAAGCTGCCGAAGGCTGCGATTTTTTTGAGTATGGCGCAAGTACGCAGGCACAACGCTGCCACTTGCCTTCACCCGTCATCCCCCTGAAGCTATACGCCTTCAGGAGAGCCCGATGAACCTTGTTGAACTGACCGAACGCCTGCACGCCATTCGTGACCGCAATGACTGGCGGCAATTTCACAGCCCGAAAAACCTGGCCATGGCCGCGAGCGTGGRAATGTCCGAGCTGGTGGAAATCTTCCAGTGGCTGACCGAAGACCAGTCGCGCCAGTTGCCGGCGGACAAACTGGCCCATGCCGGGCAGGAAATCGGCGACATCGTGCTGTATTTACTGCTGCTGTGCAGCGAGTTGGGACTGGACATGAATGAAGTGGTACGTAACAAGCTCGCGGACAGCGAACGGCGGTTCAGCTGATGAGCGACCGTCATTTCGATCAGTTGGCGACCCGCTTCGCTGAAAAAATCTACGGTGGCGCCAAAGGGGCGATCCGCCTCGCGGTGCTGCAGGCCGACCTGGCCGAAACCCTGCCGGACCGCCCGTTGCGCGTACTGGACATCGGTGCCGGCCTGGGCCACATGTCGTTGTGGCTGGCCCAGCGCGGTCACCAGGTGACCCTGGCCGAACCCGCCGAGCCGATGCTTGAAGGCGCTCGCCAGCGTTTTGCCGAAGCCGGGCAGACCGCGACATTCATTCAGGCGCCGTGGCAGGAGTTGCTTGGTCAGCTCACCGAACCCTACGACCTGGTGCTGTGCCACGCCGTGCTGGAATGGCTGGCCGAACCCCATGCCATTTTGCCAGTGCTGCATCAGCTGACGAAGCCGGATGGCTGGTTGTCCCTGGCGTTCTATAACCGCGATGCGCTGATCTACCGCAACCTGCTCAAGGGCCATTTCCGCAAGATGCGCAAGAACGACATGGCCGGCGAGAAGCAGAGCCTGACGCCGCAACAGCCGCTTGATCCACGGGAGCTGGCAGCGCAACTTGAGGGTCTGTGGCGGGTCGAAACCCAGAGTGGAGTGCGGGTTTTTCATGACTACATGCCGGTGGAATTCCAGGCCCGCGCCGAACTGCTCGACTTGCTCGAAATGGAACTGGCTCACCGCCGTCACCCAAGCTTCGCCGGGCTTGGGCGCTACTTGCACTGGATCTGTCGGCCGATCTGACCGGAGTGCGCAATGAATAGTCGTTCAGGTTTACTGGTGATCTGTCTCGGGTTGGCGGCCTGTCAGGGCAGCAACCCTTACATCGCGACGTCCAATCCCTTGCCACCGGCACCGCCCCAGGCCGCCGGCACTTTCGACCGCAGCGCCTACCCGGCGGCGCCACGGGATTACGGTCGCTACCGCAGCTGGGCCTGGCTCAACGGGCGCCTGCCTGCGGGCACGGCCTGGGCCGATTCGGAGCAGGTGGCCGAAGTCGTCAGCAATGCCCTTGACCAGCGCGGCTTGCGCCCACTGCACGACAACCGCCCGGCGGACCTGTTGGTCAGCGCCGACCTGCATCTGGAAACCCGCTTGCGCCAGGTGCAGGACGGCTCTGGTTACGGTGGCGGCTATGGCGGCGGGTATTACGGCGGTGGTTACAACCGCTATGGCACGGGTTACGGCATGTACAACAGCGTGCCGGTCGTCCGTACTTATCAGGTACAGGTTGTGGTGGTGCGGGTCGATCTGTTCGACGCAAGCACCGGTCAACCGGTGTGGAGTGCCAGTGCCGAAACCAGCAGTCAGGGCAACCAGAGCGAACGTGCCGATGCCCTGCGCGAAGCTGTCGAAAAGGCCATGTCGGCGTATCCTCCTAGTTAGCTTCCTGTTCAGGAAGCCTCCCGCAGGTGCATGTCTTCAATCGGAGAAAAATCATGTTCCGCCGTCTCGTTTTACTGGCCATCGCCGCGCTGCTCACTGCCTGCGCCGCCAACGAGGTCAATCATGACTTCGATGCCAGCCGCGACTTTGCCGCCTATCGCAGCTGGAGCTGGAAAGAGCCCGCCGTGCAGTACCGTCCAGACGACCCACGGATCAAGAGTGACCTGACCGAGCAACGCATCCGCCAGGCCGTTGCCGATCAACTGGATCAGCGTGGCTTGCGTCCGGCCGCCGCCGGCGCCAAGGCAGACCTTAAGGTGCAGACCTACCTGATCGTTGAAGATCGCCAGCAACAAGTGACCACCTCCTATGGCGGTGGTTATGGTGGTCCATGGAACGGCTATTGGGGCGGGCCGATGTACAACGAAACCCGCAACGTCAGCTACAAGGTGGCGACCATCCAGATCGACCTGGTTTTTCAGTCATTACGCGTTATCGTTCTTCGCGGGCAAGCCTCGCTCCTACAGGATCTTCGTCGTCACACAAGCCCGCAATAAGTTGGTGGGATGGCTAGTTGCCAGCAATCCGGCAAACCCTTGTCTACACTGCTCTTCATCAATGGAGGTAGCCCTCGGCGGTGCGCCGGCAAAGGAGTGCGCCATGTCTCCCTGCTTGCAGTTTCGTAGCCCGGCCCGGCAACGGGGAGCGATCGGTTTGATGGCAGTGCTGACCCTCGGCATGGCCCTGGTGTTCCTGCTGATCGTGGTCGACAGTGGCCGCTTGTACCTGGAAAAACGCAGCTTGCAGCGGATAGCCGACATGGCCGCACTGGAGGCTGCCACGCGCAACGGTGATTGCGCCGTGGGTGCCAGCGCTACCGCCTATGCCACCGCCAGCGTAAACCGCAACGGCTTCACCCTTCCTGACCCCACGCGCAGCCTGGCGGTAGCCTGTGGCACCTTGAGCCTGGACGCCAACAGTCTTCGGGTTTTTGTGGCTAACCCAAGCAGCAGCGAAGCCATTCGGGTGATCGTCAGTCATTCAGTGCCGCAGAGTTTCGCCGGTGGCGTTGGCGCCCTGTTCGGCGGTGCGCCGGCCGGGGCCACCCTCAACCTGACGGCGACCGCCGTTGCGGCGCTGCCGCCACCGCTGGCATCGCTGACCCTGCGCACCACAGCGCTGAGCATCGATAGCAGCAAGTCGGCCACCCTCAATGCGCTGTTCGGCGGTTTGCTCGGCGGCAGTCTGAACCTGTCCGTGGCAGGGTGGGATGGGTTGGTGAACACCAACATCAGCCTGCTGGGTTACCTTGATCGACTGAAGGTCGACCTCGGCCTCAACGCCGCCGGGTATAACCAGGTATTGGGCGCTTCGGTGGCCGTCAGCCAGTTGATCCAGACCGCCGTCAATGTGCTGGACCCCGGCGGCACCCTCGGCGCGACGGCGACTATTGTCGGTCTGCAAGCCCTCAAGGTGGCCGCTGGCTCCACGACTGTGGTGTTGGGCAATCTGCTGCACGTCGAGAACGGCAGCGACGTCTCAACGTTCGCGACGACTGTGAGTGTGTTCAACCTGATCGAAGGCGTCGTGCAACTGGCCAACAAGAAAAACGGTGTGGTGGCGACAGTGCCGATCAATCTGGCAGGGCTGGCGCAAATCACCGCTCGGGTGCAGGTGTTGGAGCCGCCGCAACTCTCCGCGATCGGCAATCCGAAAACGCCGCGCTGGATCCGCTGGGGCCCAATCGGATCTACGTGAGAACCGCACAGCTTCGCACGTTGTTGTCGATCGACTTGCCGGCGCTGGACGCCATCGCGGCGCTGGTCAATGCCGCGGCGGATCTGGCAGGACCGCTGACCAACACCCTCAACGCCTTGCTCAATCTCGACCTGGTGGCGGTGCTCAACTCACTGACCTGTGCCATCGGCGTGCCCTGTCAGACGCCCGACGTCATCGTGCTACCGGGGCCGATACGGCTCGACGTGGCGCTGGACGTCGCCAGTGCCGATAGTTACGTCACGGCTTACAGCTGCATCAGCAACACCAACACCAACAAAACCCTGACCACCAACACCAGCGCATCGCTGGTGAACCTGAAAATCGGCCGGATCGATGCCGCCAGTATGTTCGGCAGCAACACCGTACCACCGACGGTCACGGTGCAGCCGTTGAAGCTGATCGATATCGGGATCAAAACCTGCCGCAGGTTTTTGTTCGTGCCCATAACCTGCGATCCGCGTGTATCTGGCGTCGGTGGTGGCATCGATGTCGTTGCCGACACCAGTGTGGCGGCGAACACCAACATGCCCCATGTCTACTCCGCACCACCGGCCAACAGCCTGCCGGACATCAGCCAGCCGCCGTTTTACTACTCATTTTCCACCAGCAGCATTGTCAGCAACTTGCTCAACACCCCGGTCAACCTTCACGTCGATATGTATGGCCCGTCAGGCAGTCTCGTCGGCGGTCTGGGGGCGATCCTGAGCAGCGTGACCAGTTTGCTGGTCAGCGCAATCAACGGCGTGCTCAACCCGTTGCTCGACAGTCTGATCAACACTGTGCTGATAAGCCTTGGGGTCGACTTGAACAAGGTCGACGTCGGCGCCAACCTCAGTTGTCACTCAGGGCGCGCGTCGCTGGTGATCTGATCGCCCGTGACAATCGGCAACTCGATGCAGAAGCGGGCGCCCTCGGCCGAGTTTCTTACGCTCAACCGTCCGCCCATGTTCTCGACGATGCCGTAACTCACCGACAACCCGAGCCCGGTGCCGACGCCCACCGGTTTGGTGGTGAAGAATGGCTCGAAAATCCGCTCCAGCAACCGTGGGTCGATGCCGCCGCCGTTGTCCTCGACCCACAGCCGCACTGAATGCTCATCACGTTCGGCGTACAGCGAAATCCACGGTTTGAACGCCGGGTCGGCCTCGCGTTTGCTCAGCAACGCATCCCGTGCATTGACCATCAGGTTGATCAGCACCTGTTCCAGCTGATCGACGTAACCGCGCACCTGCACATCAAAACCGCTCTCGCTGACCCGCAGCTCAATGCCTTTGCCGCGCAAGCCTTCGGACAGCAGCGCCAGCGTGCCCTCGATGGCTTGAACCGGATTGAACGGCTGCTGCTCGACCTCCGAACGCCGGCCGAACACCCGCATGTGATCCACCACCTTCGCGGCGCGCTGGACTTGTGCGTCGATGCGATTGAGCTTGTCAGTCAGGTAATCGATTTGCGCATCGCCATTGCTCAGACGCTTGAGCACATTGACGATGGCCATGCGCATCACGTTCAGCGGCTGATTGATTTCATGGGCAAGCCCGGTGGCCATTTCGCCGAGGGTGGCCATTTTCGCGCTCTGGGTAAGCTGCTGCTGGGCGCGCCTGACCTCAGTGTTGTCGCGGCCCACGGCCTGAATTTCCAGCAAACGACCCTGGTCGTCGAACACGCCGCGATCCGACCAGACCCACCAGGCATGTTCCCGTCCCGGCAGTTGCAGGTTGATCTCCGCAGTGCTGACCGGGAACTCCGGGCTCAGTCTACTGAGGCGCTGGAGGAACGCTTCGCGCTGCTCCGACGACATCCAGCTGCCCAGGTTCACCCCCGGCAGCTGCTCGGGTTGGCATTCCAGATAGGTCGCCAGAGGCCGGTTGCCGAACGTCAGCGTCAGGTCGGGGCGGTAGCGGCAGATCATCGCCGGGGAGTCTTCCACCAGGATCCGGTAGCGCTCTTCACTCTGTTTGACTTTCTCGGTGGCCAGGGTCGCCTCGGTGACATCCAGCCACAGGCCCACGGCTTCCACCGGCAACCCGAGGTCATCGCGCAGCAGTTTGGCTTCGTCGAGCAGCCAGTGGTAATCGCCGTGACTGTCGCGCAGTCGATAACGGGCGCTCACCGAACCCTCGCGCAGCAGTTGCCGGGTACGCTCGAAATAGCCGTCGCGGTCTTCAGGATGGACCCGCTCCACCAGCGAGCCTGCGGCGCAATCGGCGAGCGACCAACCGAGCAGCGGCAACAGGCTGTCACTGAAAAACGTCGGTTGCAGCGCCCCTTCGACATAGCGCTGCACGTAGATCACCGCCGGTGAACTGGCGATCAGGTTGTCCAGCCGGGCATGGGCGGCAGCGGCGTTCTGCTGTTGGTTTTTGATGTCGCTGATGTCGAGCATGAAACCCACCAGCCGGCGGTTTTTACCGATGCCCAACGCCTGGCCTTGCAGTCGGTACCAGATCGGCGTTTGTGTCGTGTCGGGGCGATGCAGCCGTACGCACAACAGCAACGGCGCGCCTTCGTCTTGCAAGGATTGCAGGCGAATCGTCAGCTCTTCACGGTCGGCGGGATGAATCTGTTCGAGCCAGTCGTGCAGCGGAAAACGAGTGTTCGCAAGGTTCAGCGTATTGGCGAGCGACGGCGCCAATTGCACTTCGGCATGGTCGCTGAAGACCTCCCACCAACCGGTACCGAGCAAGGCTTGTAGAGATTCCAGCCGCTCCAGTTGCAGATGGTGTTGATGTTCACGCAAGCGCTCAAGCAGCGGCCCGGCCAGGGCGGCGGTGAGTTGCAACCAGTCGCGCTCGCTCAAGTCGGGGGCACGTTCTTGCACCGGGTAGAAACCACAGAGCAACCACGCGACCACGCCCAGGGCATTGCGATAGGGCACCGCGAACCCTTCGGCATTGCCGAAGATACTTTGCAGGCGTGGGTGCTCGCTGGGTGTCAGCTGTTGGGGGACTGAGCCATTCAAACTGTCGAGGCCGGTGCCCAGGCGTTGATGGGTTTCCCACAACCTTGGTGCATCGAAGGCCGTGTACTGCTGGTGAATCAACCAACCCTCGGCCTGTTCATCGAGCAAGGCCATGGCCATGCACGGGATCTGAAAACGCTGGGCCAGGCCTTGCAGTTGTTCGGCCAGTACCTCGGGCAGGCGCGTCAGGCTGCACAGGCGCAACTGCTCGCTGACCTGCGCCGCGAGCAACTGGCACTGTTCACGACTGCGCGCTTGTCGACGTTCGAGCAACAGATCGCCGATGTCGATCAACTGCAATAACCATCCTTCGCCCAACGGCTGCACCCAGCCGCGCAAGTGCAGCGGTTGTCCGGCGAGGCTGAAAAAATCCAGGTCCAGGTTTTGTCCCTGCCACTCGGCCGGTGTGCCTTCGACCGACAGGGCGCTATGGGGCATGAGGTAATCGAGCAGGTGCGGTGACTGCGCGTCGGGTATCTGTTGCGCCAGCAGATGCCGCAACGGACCGCTCAGCTGAATCACTCGACCTTCATCATTCAGATGCAGCTGCAAGCCGACACGCTGCACGCTCGCAGGCTCTGGCGTGTTCGGGGTCTGTGGCGGGTGACGATTGAGCAGACGCCCGAAGAGTTTGTCCCCGGAGCTCAAAACTGCAGGCTCGATTGGGCCGTGAGGGTCGGCGGCAGATTGGGCACCGAACCGATTCCCGGCAGTACCAGAAACGGCAGCACTTGATTCAGTTTACTGGTGGGGTAGTTGATGCTGACCGTCAGCACGCCGCCGGTGTAGGTGGCGCTGGCGTCGGTGGCCACGTTGAAATTCAGCGCGGCGGGAATCCAGGCCAGCTGCCGGGTCAGTTCGGTGGTCGCGATGTTTCTGACCGCCGTGTCGTAATTGGCGGTGCTCGGGTCCAGCGCCACACTGCGACGCACCGCTTCGGCCGTGGATTTATTGAACGATTGCATCAGCAACAGCGGCAGGCTGTAACTGACCAATCCATAAAACACGGCGAAAAAAATCACGAACACCAAGGCAAACTCAATCGCCACGGCACCTTTTTGCTTGCGGGGGAGGCCTGTTTTCATGAGTGCGTCTACCCTGACAATTACTGCGTAGTGTCAGCATAGAATCATTCAGCCAAAACGGACGTTTTTTACCGGATGCAGAGCCTTGTCCTACTCATCTGGCTGACGCTTTGCGCAGCACAGGATGCCCGAGAGCGCCACATCGCCAATGGCCTGACCGTCGGTGCAGGTGTGCTGGCGCTTATCTATCTGTTGTGGACAGGGACTACGTGGCTGGGGGCCGAGGCGGTGCAGGGCGGCTGGGCTTTGTTGTTGGCATTGGCCTTCACCTTGCCCGGTTATGCAGTGCGACGCATGGGGGCAGGCGACGTGAAGCTGATGGCGACGCTGGGTCTTGCGACGGACKGTACGCACCTGCTCGGCGGTTTCATCGGCGCCGGGGTGGCCAGTGTGCTCTGGCTGCTGCTGGCGCCAAGACTCTGGCTGCATATGGGGCAGAGGCTTAGAACGCGTCTTCGTTACCTGGAGCCTGGCGCGTCAAAAAAGCAGCCCTTTGCGCCGTTCGTGCTGGTGGGTGTGCTGCTCACACTGGCCTGGATGCATTAATCGCAGGCGTCCCCTGTTCTATGTACATAGTTGGAAAGTGCGTCTACTTTCAAAATTGTTGTTGTACAGCCTGTGGTGTCGGTGCAGGAGCAGCCAAGCCAGACTTGGCATGGAGTGGCACGTGAACAAGCTTACCTCGGCAGTAAAAGTTCTTGTGGTTGATGATGAGCCGTTGATTGTCGAAGAGCTTTGCGAGTTCATCGAGCTCAATGGTTATCGCTGTGTGCCTTGTGTCTCCGGCCATCAGGCGATCGAGCGTTTCAGCGAAGACGTGAATATCGGCTTGGTGCTGTGTGATTTGCAGATGCCTGACATGGATGGCATCCAGCTTGTCCAGGCGCTGCAGCGGTTGTCCGGCAAGCATCGGGCGTTCGAGGCGATCATGCTCACCGGGCATGCGAACAAGCAGGATGTGATCAAGGCTTTGCGTATCGGGTTCGCCGATTACTATCAGAAGCCGATTGATCTGGCTGAGTTGCTCGAAGGTTTGCAGCGTCAGGAGGTGGCCTTGCAGGAGCGGCAGAGAAATCTGCAGTTGGGGCATTTGAGTCAGAAGCTGCAGTACCTTTGTGAATCGATCGATGAGCTTTATCAGGATCTGGACAAGGTTCGTCGGGGGGCGTCTCCGGAACCTGTGTCAGGTTCAGTTGACGGTGTGGTCGGTGAACCGGAGCGGGTGGTGGGGATGCCGGCGGTGTTCAATCAGTTGTCGCCGCGTCAGTTGGAGGTGGCGCAGTTGGTGGGCAAGGGGCAGACCAATTATCAGATTGCCTGTGAGTTGGGGATTACCGAGAACACGGTGAAGCTTTATGTGTCGCAGGTGTTGCGGTTGACGCATATGCATAATCGTACGCAGGTGGCGTTGGCGTTGTCGCCCGGGAATGCCGGGGGGCGGCGGGTTTCTGCGCATTGATCTTGGCGGCCTTTGGGCCGGCCATGTTCTTGTTGACCGGGTACATATCCATTTCTGCGGTAACGGCTGCTTAGGGTTCCGCTCTTACAGCGGGTCACTTTTGGCAAACGCCCCAAAAGTAACCAAAAGGTCTCGCCCCGAACGTACGGCCCCTCGCTAAGGCTCGGGGTTCCTTCGCTCCGGTATTCATCTGGGGGCATCGCCCTACGGTTGGCTTCGCTTCAACCTACATGCGATGTGTTCGACTGCGTCGAACGGCGCTACGCGCCAATCCCCAGATGAACACCGGAACGAGGCCTCCCGAAGGGGCGGGTGAATCAAGATCAAAAGCGGCAGGCGAGCTAACGCTCGGCCTGTTGAGTGGTGAGGGGCGGGTGTACGCCGCTCCATTGTGGGAGCGGGCTTGCTCGCGATGGTGGCCTTACAGGCAACGATGTTTATTGGTCGGTAAAAACGTCAGAACCTTCCCACATGTTTTTCAGGTTGCCCGTCGGAAGCGGCGTCTCTAGCCTTTGTCCGTCGCTGACAATTCAGCGACCGGGCGTCGCGGCTCGATTCTTGAGGCATAATCGCTCCACCGAACAACAACACTTTTTGGTGTCTGTCGTTTCGTGTCATGGCGACTGTGCGCGGGATACCTTCGGGTATGCCGAGCAAGCCTCAGGGGTCGGTCCGCGAACCCGCGTACAGCTGCCACCCCAAATTGCGTCGCGGCAATTTGGAAGTGGCTCCATTTCATCCCGGAGGTGTAATCATGTTCAAAGCCACACCAAATCCCCCTGAAACTGATGACGTTTCGCCCTACGAATCCCTCGATTCGAAAAAACTTAACGAAGCCGCCGAACGCGCGCTCGACCACTACCTAAAACCACCACCCAAACAACCCGAAGGCCGCAAGCCAAGCAGGATGTTTCAGGTCGCCCCGGACATGGACAACGAAAGCCTGCTGGCCCATGTCTGCGAATCACTGGCCTCGGCCAGCGTCATGACCAGCGACATCGCCGCCTATGTCGACGCCCCGCAGCGGCATACGCTCCTGGCGATTCAGCAGGTGATCATGCTGGCCGAGCTGGCGGTGAATCGGGTGCTGGATAACGTCGACGTACCAAAACCCGCGCCACACAGCTGACCCCTTGCAGGAGCGAGCCCCTCACCACGGGCTCGCTCCTGCAGGATCACCGGTCTTTCAAGAACCAAAAGCCCGCGCCAGCGCGGTGAAGCTCGGTCCGGCCAGCACGATCAGCAACGCCGGGAAGAGAAACAACATCATCACCACGGACATTTTCGCGGACATTTTGGAGATGTATTCCTGCAAGCGTGTCAGGCGTCGGTCATCGAGCAGCAGCTTGAGCGCCAGCAGTGATTTCATCGCGCCGCCGCCTTGGTGAATCAGTTGTTGAAGGATCACGCAGGTGTCGGTGAATTCGTCCACCGCGAGCAATTGGGTGGCCTTGTTCAGTTCTTCGCCCAGTTCCAGACCGGAATCGACCCGTGCCAGTATCAGGCGCAATTCGTGGGTCAGGGTCGGTAGCAGTTGTTTGCCTTCGACGCTCAACACTCGCAGTGACTGTTCCACCGCCATGCCGGATTCGAACAGGATGCGCAGCAGTGGAATGAAGGTTGATACCTCGATCGCCAGTTGTTTTTGCCGCTGCTGCGCGGCGGCGGCGAGCAAGCGTTTGGGCAGCAGGTAACCGAGGGCTGTGGCGAGGGTTGGAGTGATCCAGTGGTTGTTCACCTGCGGGAAGAACAGGCCCTGAATCAACAGGCACAGGGCCAACGCCAGCACCGGTGTGCCGATCTGGCAGGCGGCGAACAGCGAGCGTTGTCGGGCGCTGCGCCAGCCGAGGCGGTTGAGCAGGGTCTGGGTTTCGTTGTCCAGTTGGATCGAACGCTGACCGATGCGGCTGTCGCCCAGCAGTTGTAGCCAGTGACTGACGCGATGGTCGCTCAGCGGTTTGCCGTCCAGCCGTTGGGCTACCTGGCGTGCACGCCGGTGCTGGTCCAGCAGGCCACTGAGCAGCAACAGCGTGGCCGCCAGAAACAGCAGTGCGCTCAGCAGCAGGGCGATTTTCATACGCTTCGCAACATGCGCCACAGCGCCAGGCAGCCCACGACCTGCAAGCCGAACGCGGTCGCCAGCATCATTTGTCCCGAGCCGCTGTTCCACATGGCCAACAGGTATTTCGGATTGGACACCAAAAAGTAACCGGCAAGCCCCACAGGCATCAGCCCCAGCACCACGGCCGTGACGCGGGTTTCGCCGGTCATGGCGCGCAGTTGGCGCGCCGCCTGGTCTCGTTCGCGGATCATTTTGATCAGGTTTTCAAACAGCTCACTGGCATTGCCGCCGTAGCGGTGATTGACCTYCAGGCCCAGGGCGAACAGGCGAAACTCGTCTTTCTCATACAGCTCGGCGAGGTCCGAGATGGCGTCCGGCAGGCTGACGCCCAAGTGCACGTTGCGTTGAACCCGAGCCATGGCGTCTTTCAGTGGCGCTTCGGCGGCGTTGATGGCGCCCAGCACTGCATCGGCCAGGGTGCGTCCGGACTTCAGGCTGCGCACGGTGTGGTCGAGCAGCGTCGGCAGTTGTTCGATCATGCGCTTGAGTCGGCGCTGATATCGCCAGCTGATGTACAGCCGCAGAGCCAGGGGCGGCACCAGTAGCAACATCAACAAACCGATCCAGCCCGCGAGGGCAAACCCCAGCAGGGCGCCCAAGGCCCAGAGCAGCAGCCACGACCCGATGCGCTCGGTGGGGCGCCCGAGGCCGGCGCGTAGAAAGGTCCGTTCCAGGCCAGACCAGGATGATTTCGCCACGGTCAGTTGCGGTTGCCCCTGGGTCAGGCGGCCGAGGGTTCGGTCGATGCCGGCCTGGCGCAGACTGTTGTAGAACAAACGGATCGACACCCCCAACAGCGTCAGGCAAAGCAGGATGAGCAGCGCCGGTTTGAGCATGCCGTGACCCTCAATACGCCAAGGGAGAGAGTGCCGACTCGCGACGCAGTTTGTCGCCGGCGGGGTTGGCCGCCTCGCGCAGAAAACCGCGGCCGGTGTGTCGGTCGAAGCGGAACAGGGTGTTGGTCACRTAGACGTCGTCACGAATACCGACGACCTCCACCACTTCGCTGACGCAGCGGCGGCCATCGGGCAGGCGCGTGAGTTGGATCACTACGTCCAGCGCCGCGCAAATCATTTGCCGCAGGGTGCGTTCGGCGATGAGCCGTCCGGTCAGGCCCACCAGCGTCTCCAGGCGCAACAGTGCATCCTGGGCGTTGTTGGCGTGCACGGTGCTCATGGAGCCGTCGTGCCCGGTGTTCATGGCGGTGAGCACGTCGACCACTTCGACGCCGCGAATCTCGCCGAGGATGATCCGGTCCGGGCGCATCCGCAGCGCGTTGCGAATCAGGTCGCTGGCCTTCACTTCGCCGTGGCCTTCGGCATTCGGCGGTCGGGTTTCCAGGCGCACCACGTGAGGATGGCCGAGTTGCAGTTCGGCGACGTCTTCGATGGTGACCAGCCGTTCGTGAGGGGCGATCAATTGGCTGAGAATGTTCAGCAGTGTGGTCTTGCCGGTACCGGTACCGCCGCTGACCAGGATGTTGCAACGCTTGCCCACAGCCTCCTGAATGAACTCGAAGATCGCCTGGTCGATGGTTTGCATCGCCATCAGGTCGGTGCTTTTGAGCATGTCCTTGCGGAACTTCCGAATCGACAGGCATGGGCCGTCGAGGGCGATCGGTGGAATGATCGCGTTGACCCGACTGCCATCGGGCAGGCGTGCATCGACCATCGGCGAAGACTCATCAAGCCGTCGGCCCAGGGGCGCGAGAATCCGTTGCATGACCCGCTCGACGTGGTGGTCGTCGATGAACCGCAGGTCACTGAGGTGCAACACTCCCTCACGTTCGACGAACACCCGGTGCGGGCCGTTGACCAATATTTCGGTCACCGCCGAGTCGCGCAGCAGCACTTCCAGCGGACCGAAACCGGTGAGTTCGTCGACGATTTCTTCCGCCAGCCGTTCCATCTCGTAGCGGGAAATCGCCAGGTGCAGACGGGCGATGTATTCGGCGACTTTGTCGGTGACGAACTGCGACAGCATGGGCCGCGACCCTTCCAGCAGGTTTTTCCCGGACTCTTCGATGGCGTCGATGATGTAGCGGTGCAGCACCAGCTTCAGGCCTTCGTGGTCGGTATTGCCGGTCGGCCCGTGCGAGGGCGCGCCGAAGAGTTTTTCCCCGCTCATTGCACGCCCCTCAACCGGTTGAACCAGCCGGCCTTGGGTTTATCCAGGCTTTCGGAGCGTTTGGCCAGCCATTCGCCGAGGGCACGCAGGCTTTGGGTCAGGCCCTCGCGCGGGGCCAGTTCGAACAGGCTCAGCCCCTGATTCTTGGCGTTGAGCCGCACTTCCGGGCYGTAGGCAAACACCGCGATCACCTCCATGCCGAAAGTTTTGCCCAAGGTGTCGGAGTCCGGCGGGACGCTGCGCAGGTAGCGGTCCACCAGCAGTCTGGCGTGGTCGAGCTTCAGGCCTTTTTCGCGCCAGCGGCTGAGCACCTCAAGGTTGCGTCGGCAGTCGAGCACGTTTTGATCGGTGTACCACAGCAACTTGTCGCAATGGCTGACGAAGGTGCGCAATGCTTCACTGTCCGACTGGCCGGTGAGGTTCACCACGATGTGCTGGAAATGTTGGCGCAAGGCACTGAGCAGCATGTACAGCTCGGCGGCGCTGGTCTGTTCGAGCGGTTCATCGTTGCTGGCGTAGGCGAGGATTCGCAGCCCGGCGTCGCAGGTAGTGAAGGCGCTGTCGATCAGCGTTGCGTCGAGGCGCCTGAGGTGGCGCAATGCATCGCCGAAATGAAACGAACTCTCCAACCCCAGCAAGGCCAGGCTGTCGCCACGGGGCAGCCCCAGATCCAGCAACAGCGTTTGCTGGCCGCTCTTTTGCACCACGTGCGCCAGGTGGTTGGCGAGCAACGCGCCGTCGCCATTGCCCTGCGCGCCGTAAAGTACGGTCAGGCCACCTTGTGGAATCTGTTGGGTGTTCGGCGCCACGGTCGGCAGGCGTTTACTCAGGCGTCGCACCAGGCCGGCGACTTCGCTGGACCGCGAGCCGTAAGAGACAAAATCCCGTGCTCCGGCGCGCATGGCGTTGAGCACCAGTTGGTTGTCCATGCCGTCGCCCAGGGCCACGATCGCCAGCATCGGTTTGGCTTCCAGGGCTCCCTCGATCAACGCGCTCTGGGCCACCACATGCTCATGGTCCAGGCCCACGAACACCAGGCTGGCGAAGGTCACGTCCACCAGTGTCAGGAGCTCGTCGAGGTTGCCGCCCCCGGCGCTGATCACTCGACCCAAAGGGGCGAGCGCCCCTTGCAGCCACTCGAAGTCGGTGTTGTTGCGTGTGATCGCGAGGAAGGTCTGGCTCAGGTTCTGGCTTTGGCTCATTGCGATAATCCGCCGTGTTTATCGACGTGGCCGTTTTCGAGGAAGTGCGGCGTGAAACTTCTGCGCATGGAGAGTCCTCGCTCGATTCAGGGCGTTTGTTGGGTGACGGCATTGCCGCGAATGACTTCCACGCTCGGCTTGCGAGGTGCTGCGCCTCTGGGGGCGGGGGATTGTGGAGTGCCGGCCAGGGCCAGTTGACTGAACTGCACCAGCTCGCGGTTGGCGTTGGCCAGGCTCGCCGATGAGTCACCACGGCCGGCCCAGTATTGGCTCAGGCGTTGTTCTTCGGCGCTGCGCACAGCCAGACGCAAAACCCCGACCTGCGCCGCGAGCATCAGGCGGCTCAAGAGGGATTCAGGGACGGCGAGCAACACGGTGCGGGCGCTGGTGCGCAGTTGTTCCTGCTTGAGTTTCTCTTCATGGCTGAGTGCCGGGTTGGCAGGCTTGCCATCATTCGTCAGCCCCAACTGCTCGCCGACCCCGAGTACGCGCAACGCCGGGACCACGACCTGGGCCGACTGCTGGAGGTTGTTGGTGTCCATGCGCAGAAACAGCAGCACATCGACATAATCGCCGGGGCTCAATTGGCCGCCGACATTGATCACATCATCCGCCGCCACGGCGAGGGCGCGTTCATCGGCGCGGATCATCCGCGCCAGCGTACCGCCGGCTTCGAAACTCTGATCATTGAGCCAACTGCCGGCGGTGAGCGCGCGCCAGGGTGTACGGCCAATGGCTTGTTCGAGACGGGTCAGGCAGCCCACCGGGGCGGTACGCAGTTTTTCCAGGGTCACGTCGGCGGCGGTGATCTGCTCGAACGGTGCGATATCACGCAGCAGCACCACCACCGGTTGGCGGGTCGGGTCGTCCACCGAGGCCAGTATCGAGGGCGTTGATGTGCCGATTTGTGCGACAGGCTCGGGGGCCGGTTGGCGACTCAGCGCCAGCCCCCAGTAACCGGCAATGATGGCGCCTGCCAGAAACAGCCCGGCCAGGCCCAGGGTGACGCGGCTGTTCATGAAGGCTCTCCCCCTTTCCTGCGGCGTAACGCCCCCAAGCCTTCTAACGAGATGACTTCGTAATCAGGCAGTTATGAACGTGGGACTGTTTCGCTATTTGACGGTAGCGCAGGTAAAGCAAAATGCCATCACTGAGCGGTAAATATCTGACAAAAGTAACGGGCTGATGCCCAAAGTACTGTTTTGTGACGTTAATCAACCGGTTACTGCTTAAGTATTAATGCGTTCTTACAGTTGTTGGGCATGGGTTTGCCGACAATGCTGATGCTGGCATATGGGAATCATGTTGCGGCAGTGCAACAACCGCTGTCATTCAGGAGACGCGTCATGTCCTTCTCTAAAACGGTTCAGAAGATCAAATCCCACATCGCTTTTTACAAAGACCTTGCCAAAGACACCGAAGGTGCTTCGGGCATCGAGTACGCAATCATTGCAGGCATGGTGGCCGTGGTGCTGGCAACGTTTGTGGCACCTATCTCCACGGCGGTCACCACAATGTTCAACACGATTTCAGCTGCGCTTTGATTTGAAGACTGGCACAGGCAGTCATTTGCCAATCCTGCAAAGGGCTTCTAACGTCATGGCTTAGTCCATTGCAGGTGTTGCCCCATGAACGCTCCAACCCTCCCTCGGCAACAGCTTCTTCTGGTCGATGATGAGGAGGATGCGTTACTGGAACTGGCGGAGTTGCTGGAGGGCGAGGGTTTTACGTGTTTTACGGCAACGTCGGTCAAGCTCGCCCTGCATCATTTGACTCGTCATCCTGATATTGCGCTGGTGATTACTGATTTGCGGATGCCGGAGGAAAGCGGCATCTCGTTGATCAAGCGTCTGCGTGAGCACACGGCTCGTCAGCATTTGCCGGTGATTGTGACGTCGGGGCATGCGGATATGGAGGATGTGAGTGACATGTTGCGGTTGCAGGTGCTGGATCTGTTTCGCAAGCCGATCTATCACGTGCGTTTGTTGGATACGTTGAATAATTTGTTTCCGCAGCCTCGGGGTTTGCTGAGTTCCTGAGCGTACTGTGGCGAGGGGGAAAGCCCCCCTCACCACAATCCATCAGGCAACCGGCCGCCACTGCCCCGCCATATGCTCGATCTCCCCGGCCCCCATCAACTGGAAGTCCCCACTGGACCCCGCCGCGCTGGACATCAGCGTCACTTCGCTGGGCAAACGCACCGGTTTTCTGAACTGCACCGCAATCTCGACGTTGGCCGTCGGTAGATGATCGCTCAGGGCAGCCAGGGTGCGCGCCTTGTTCCACAGGCCATGGGCGATGGCGCTGGGAAAGCCGAAGAGTCTGGCGCTGATCGCGCTCAGGTGAATCGGGTTGTAGTCTCCAGACACTTTGGCGTACCGGCGACCAATGTCCGCCGGTGCTTTCCAGTGGGCCACTTCGGTCAGCGACAAGGTCGTTGCAAACGCTTGCTCGACAGGCTCGCCTGCCAGTTTGACCCCGCGACAGAGCATCTGGCTTTCGGCTTCCCACAGCAGCCCCAATTGGTCGTCGAGCGTCGTCACTAACTCGAAGGTCGCGCCCTTGGCATGGGGTTGCAGGTTCTGCACCTTCACGCTGACCCGCACGCGGCTCACGCCACCCATGGGGCGCAAGATGCGGATGCGATTGCTCAAGTGAATCAGCCCCAGCAGCGGGAAGGGAAACGCCTTGGCGGTGAGTAGTTGCATCTGCAAGGCAAACGCCAGGATGTGCGGATACGTCGGTGGCAGCAGCCCGTTGTCGGCGAAACCACACACTTTGCGATAAGCCTCCAGGCGTTTCGGATCGACGTTGACCCAACAGTGATAACCCAGCTCAGGCAGTGTGGTGCCGGTGATTTTGCGTCGCGTCGCCGCTCTCAAATACAGCGTCTGCAGGCCCGGTTCGCTATTGAGTGTGTGCCAGTCGGTGGTCATGGTCAGGCTCCCAACACGCTTTGCCCGCACACGCGCAGTGCTTGCCCGGTAAACGCTCCGGTGCCCGGTTGTGCCATCCAGGCCACGGCTTCGGCGACGTCTTGCGGCAGGCCGCCCTGGCCCAACGAACTCAAGCGCCGCCCGGCTTCGCGTACGCCGAAGGGCAGGTGCGCGGTCATCTGGGTTTCGATAAACCCTGGCGCCACCGCGTTGATGCTGATGCCGCGCCCTGCCAGCAGTGGCGCCCAGGCCTGGGCCAGGCCAATCAGCCCGGCCTTGCTCGCGGCGTAATTGGTTTGCCCGCGATTGCCGGCGATGCCGCTGATGGACGCCAACAGGATCACTCGGCCGTCGTCGCGCAGCGTGCCGCTGTCGAGCAGCGCCTTGGTCAGCACTTGCGGTGCGTTGAGGTTGACTGCCAGCACCGCGTCCCAGAACTCCGGCGTCATGTTGGCCAGGGTTTTGTCCCGGGTGATGCCCGCGTTGTGCACCACGATATCGACGCCGTCCGGCAAGTGTTCGATCAGTTGCGTGGCGGCGTTTTCGGCGCAGATGTCCAGGGTGATGCTGCGTCCGCCGAGGCGAGCGGCCAGGGCGTCGAGGTCGGTTTTGGCCGGCGCCACGTCGAGCAGGATCACCTCGGCGCCGTCCCGGGCCAGGGTTTCGGCGATCGAGGCGCCGATGCCCCGGGCTGCCCCGGTTACCAGTGCCTTGCGCCCTGACAAGGGGCGTGTCCAGTCCATCACCTGCGTCGCACACGCCTTCAAACGTATGACTTGTCCGGAAATGAACGCACTTTTGGGCGAGAGGAAAAATCGCAACGGGCCTTCGAGTTGATCTTCGGCCCCTTCGCCGACATAGATCAGCTGCAAGGTGCCGCCGTTGCGCAGTTCCTTGGCCAGCGAACGGCTGAACCCTTCCAGCGCCCGTTGGGTGCTGGCGGCGAACGGGTCGCTCAAGGTCTCTGGCGCGCGACCGAGAATCACCAGGTGCGCATGGTGATCGAGATTTTTCATCAGTGGCTGGAAGAATTCGCGCAGCTGTTTCAACTGATCGACCTGCACCAGGTCACTGG
>NZ_JBFTMK010000033.1:0-16278 GCF_056396965.1 Pseudomonas sp. 05N434 | reverse complement strand
GGCGACGATGGCTTGCGGGGCGATGGTCTTGCCGTCTACGCCTTGCACCGCTTCAAGCTTGAACGCCTCGGCGATGATTCGATTCGACTCATCGGGGTGCTCGTTGAGAAAGGCGATGGCCTTGCGGTGCGCACGCAGCAGCTTCACCACATCTTCCGGTCGCTCCTGCAAGGTTTTGGGTAAGGCGATCACCACGTACCAAGGGTAATTCGGCAGCGCCTGATTGACGTCGAGCAGGATCCGGCTCGACCCGCGCAACAACGACTGGCTGACAAAGGGTTCCCAGGAAAACGCCGCATCGACAATGCCGCGCTCCAGCGCCGCGTTCATATTGCCGGGTGGCATGTCGATGATGTCCAGATCCTTGTCAGGATTGAGCCCGGCCTTTTCTTTCAGCACATAGCCGCGCAGCAGCACATCCATGCCACTGCCCTTCTTGACCCCGGCCAGTTTTTTCCCCTTGAGTTCATCCAGGGCGGTAACCGGACTCTTGGCGTCGACAATCACCGCGGCCTGACCGTAATTGACCTTGGCCAGAATCCGGCTTTGCAGCCCCCGGGAAAACCATTGATACACCGGCGGCGTACCGACATAGGCCACATCCAGCTCGCCAGCGGCCAGCGCCTGCTGGATTACCGGACCATCGCCCAAGGCCTTGAGATCGACATTCAAGCCTTCCTCGCGGTAGTAGCCCTGTTTGTCGGCGATCAACGCCGGGGCGTTGGCCATGGCGAATACGTAACCCACACGCAAGGGTTTCTCTTCGCCAGCCACGGCGAATACGCTGCTTGCCAAGGCGGCAACAGACAAGGAAAGGGCAAGCAGCGAATGTTTGATCATGCTGTCAACTCAGGTTGGCGGGTTGGGTAAGCGGAGGCTGCAGGCACTTCCATGACCTGGGAAATGCGCTCCATCAGCTCATTGCGGTAATCGAGAAAGGCCGGCAACCGGCGGGTTTCGAGGTTGGAGCGAGGACGCGGCAAATGAATATTCAGTTCGCTGTGGATACCGCCGGGGGCGATGTTGAGCACGATGACCCGATCCGCCAGAAACACCGCTTCGTCGATATCGTGGGTAATGAACAGCACCGTCTGACCCAATTCAGCCCAGATGCGCAAGGTCTCTTCGTTCATGCTGTTGCGGCTGATGGCATCCAGTGCAGCGAATGGCTCATCCATCAGCAACACGCTGGGCTCCAATGCCAGGGTCCTGGCCAGGGAAACCCGCTGCTGCATGCCGCCAGACAACTGATGCGGCAACCGATGCGCGGCATTCTCCAGACCGACCAGACGCAGGTACTGCAAGGCTTGAGAACGCTGCTGCGATTCGTTGATCCGAGCCGCCATTCGCAGGCCGAAACGGACGTTTTCCAAGGCGCTCAACCAGGGAAACAACTGCGGCGCCTGAAACACATAACCCAACTCCGAACGCTCTGGACGCACCGCCGTCTGGTTGATACTGATCTGACCACTTTGCGGTTGCACAAAACCTGACAACAAGTTCAGCAAGGTGGTTTTCCCGCAACCGGATGGCCCCAGGATCGCAACGAACTCACCGGGCCTGGCGTTCAGGCTGAAAGAGGAAAACACGCGATGCCCATTGGGGTAGCTGAAGCTGATGTCATCGACCGTCAGCGCATCGGYTTGCTGCTGTGCGTAAGGGAGGGTTTTGAACATGGCAAGTGTCGTCAGGTCGTTTACAATGGGAATACCTGGCATAATACGTATTAATACAAGTCATCCCAATAACCTATTTTTATAACCTTAGAAGTGAAGGCGCACCGCCCTCCTCCAAGGCCATGGAAACCGACAGTGTCTACGTCCATTCTTCGCGACAGCACCACCTCACTCTACGAGCAGATTGCCCAGCAATTGCTGGAAGAGATTCAACGTGGCGACTTTGAGCCCAGCGGCAAGCTGCCGTCAGAAGCAGAGCTGGGTAAACGTTTTGCGGTGAGCCGCGTCACCGTTCGCCTGGCGGTGGGCAAACTCAGCGACGACGGCGTGGTAGAGCGCAAACAAGGCAAAGGCACCTTCGTGGCGGCCAAACAGGTGCGGCACGGCCTGGACGCGTTGCGTAGTTTTCATGAAGCCTTGTTGCTGCAAGGGCTCGAACCGAGCATGCGCGTCATCAGCCATACCCTGCAGCCGGTTCCAGAGGCATTGCGTGGTTTGTTTGAAGAAGCGGACGATTGCCTGCTTCTGGAACGACTGCATTTCGTCGATGACGAACCCATCGCACTGGGCCGCAGCCATTTACCGGCCGAATTGGCCAGCGTGGTCTGGACTGAAGTCGAGCATCAACCGATTTACTCCATTCTCGAGTCGATCACTGGCATGGCGGTCACCCGAGCCGATCTGGCGATCCGCGCGCAAGAAGCCGATAAACACCTGGCCAGTGCCTTGCACATCAAACGTGGCGCGGCACTGCTGGTCATGGAGCGCACCTCCTGGTTTGCCGACGGCCGCTGCTGCGACCGTACGACCTTCTACATCCGCCCGGAACGTTATGCCTTTGTCTTGAGTGGTGTCTTCAAGTCCAGACCCGCCAGCTGAATCAGTGCACCCGCAGGAATGCCCGCCTCAATCGCCAATTCAACCCGACGCATGGCGGTCAATGGGGTTTCCATCGCCGGTTTGATTCTCACCGTGCCGTGGGTTTCATTGGCCCGGGAGCTCAAGGCTTTTGAGAAAGCCTGCGACCAGCGCGTTGAACGCCTCGCCTTGATCATCGTGTACATAGTGACTGGCGCCTGCGACCTCCACCGTCTGGACGTGCGGATTGCTGGCGCTCATCGCTTGCAGCATCGCGGGCGGCAGAAAGTCCGAGCGGCCGCCGCGAATGAACAGGGTCGGGCAATCCAGCGCGCGCACCGCCGGCCATAGGTCCGTCGGCTCGATACTCAGGCGCGCCTCGGCAATACCCTGCTGATCATGGCGCCAGGTGATCACGCCATCGCTCTCTTTCATCGAATGAGTGAGCCTTGATGCCAGGCCCTGTTCCGACAACCCAGGGCGCGAAGCCTGCCAGAATGTGCGGGCCGCCTCCCAGCTATCGAACTGCAAAGGCGTCTGGCTCATCTCGCGGCGAATGCGCGCTGCGCCATCGCCCTGGATTGAGGAGCCGGGGCCGATGTCCTCGATCATCAAGCCAACCAATCGCCCCGGGTTTTGCCGCGCATATTCAAGGGCGTTGGCGCCCCCTAATGAGTGCCCCAGCAATACAAAACGCGACAAGCCAACATGGGCGACCAAGTCCTCGAGGTCCTCGACATACGACTGCGTGTGGTAGCTGCCGGGCGCGACCCAGTCACTCAGTCCTCGACCGCGCTGGTCCAGGGCATAGACGCAGTAGCCTGCACCCAGAGATTGCACCAGCGATTCCCAGGTTTGGGCATAGGCCCGCAAGCCATGCAATAGCACCAGAGGCACACCGGTGGATTCACCCCAGCGCAAAAAGTGCAGGCGCAAGCCAGATCGGTTGGTAAAGAAACAGCTGTCAGAAGGCATCGTTTGGTTCCTTATATGCGTGGCTTCGACCGACCTAGAAACGATCGAACCGATAAGGGCTTGGATCAATGATCGGCGCATGACCGCTGACAAGATCCGCGGCGAGGTGACCTGCCGCGGGCGACGTGCCGAAGCCGTGCCCCGAGAAGCCGGTGGCCACGGTCAGCCCCGGAATCTGCGCGACCGGCCCAATGACAGGATTCGAATCGGGTGTGACATCAATAGTGCCTGCCCAGGCCTGGGCGATCCGCGCCTGTTCAAACACCGGCCAGGCCGCAATGAGGTTGTTCATCGCATCGTTATTGAGCCGCGGGTTGGCGGCCGGGTCCTGCACCCTGACGCGTTCGAACGGGCTGACACTGTCGGATTTCCAACGCCGGGCAAGCGCCAGGTCATTGAAAAAAGGCTTGCCCAACGACACGTTCAGAACGCTGCGTTGCGCACGGAACTGCGGCATGTATTGCTTGGCAAGCAACAGGTGGTCGAGGGTCAGGAAGGCATCCAGTTTGCCGCGCTGGGTAATGATGAAGCCGCCGTCCTTGTGCTTGCGAAACGAAAAGTCCGGTGCGCCGACAGCAATTTCCGTCGGCCCCTCCATTGGGTGAGTACGTAGCACCGAGCAGGTCAAGGGCAAGGTCGGCAACGACACACCGAGGTTGCCCAGAAAACGCCGTGACCACATCCCCCCAGCCAGCAGCACATGATCACAGCGAATCTCACCTTGCTCGGTGACCACGCCACTGACCGTGCCGGCGGACATTTGCAGCGTCCGTACCGCGCACTGCTCGATAATCACCACACCCAGGGCCATGGCGGCCTTGGCGATAGCGCTGCTTGCCAGCGTCRGTTCGGCACGCGCATCGGACGGCGTGAAGATGCCACCGGCCCACTCACCCACGCCACCGGGCACCAACGCGTCAATCTCGCGCTTGCTGAGCAGCCGTGAATCCAGCGACAAATGCTCCACCGACTTGAGCCATCCCTCGTGCATCGCCATCTGCGATGGGTTGCGGCCCACGAACATGATGCCCTCCTGGCGATACCCGACATCCGCCCCTACCCGCTCAGGCATCTTTGCCCACAGACGGTCAGCGGCGAGGGCCAGGGGGATATCGGCCGCATGGCGGCTGGTCTTGCGTACCCAGCCCAGGTTGCGTGACGACTGCTCGCCGGCGATACGACCTTTTTCCAGCACCACCACCGCAATATTGCGTTCGGCCAATGTCAACGCTGCAGTCAGGCCGATAATCCCGCCGCCAATGATGACGACGGAGGTTGCGGAGGGAAACACGGTAGACGTTTTCACGGGCGCTATAGTGGGTGCCATGATCAAGACTCGGTAAACGAATGAGGTAGGCCACGCCTGCGCATGGCCGCGTGACAGTTACTGCGACAGTCGAATGACTTCAACTTGCGCCTTCGACGCGTTGCGATACGCCGTCACTTCCAGCTCCACCTTGTAGACCGTCGACCCCAAGGGCGGACAGGTGACGGTGCTGGCTGGATCAACGCCGCGAAACTTTTCGCCGATCAGGGCCATCACGACAGGTACGTCCTTGGGGTCCTGGATGAACACCCGCGAACACACCACATCAGCCAGGCTCGCATCGACCGCCGCCAGGGCCGCCTCGATGTTGGCAAACACTTGATGCGTCTGCTCGAGGATACCTTCCGGAATCAGCTTGGTTTGTGGGTTGCGGCCTGCGGTGTTGGACACGTAGATCCAGTTGTCCACGACCACCAGGCGCGAATAGCTGGCCTGATCTTCAAACGGGGAACCGGTCTTGAGCTTGATGATTTTTGTCATGTGGAATGCCTCGTCAATATTAGTGATGGCTGGCTTAGCGCAGAACCGGGGTTTCCCACAGGTTCAAGGTGACGCCGATGCCTTTTTCGATGGCGTTGCGGTAAACCACCGTGCCCCAGGCCACGTCTTCCACGGGCATTCCGCCCACCGACATGATGATGATTTCTTCATCGTTCTTACGGCCTTGCGCGGCCCCGGCGATGATCTTGCCAATGTCCTCGACGTCTTCGAGCCGCATCTTGCCTTCGGCAATCATGTCCATGAAGCGCACGCCAATCACCGGCACGCAGTGATGCGCAGGCTTGGGCAATTCTTCAAACCAGGCTTGGTAGAGACCGGTGTTGTCCAGCACCTTGCGTACGTCGCGCTGTTCCATCCCGTCGTCAAGGGAGCAGGATGCTGGCATCGCGAGGAAGGCACCTGGCTTGACCCACTCGCGCTTCACAATTGGGTAGGTTGTGGGATCACCCACCTCACCGGAGCTACAATAAGTAACAAGGTCGGAGTCACGAACCACCGCTTCAAGGGTGTCGACCACTTCGATCGTGGTGACCTGCGGGTAGGTTTCCTTGACCCAGGCAATAAAGTTATCAAGGCTCTTCTGGCCGCGACCCTTGATCTTCAGTGTGTCGATATGCGGGCATACCGCGATGAATGCCGCCAGTGTGGTCTTGCCCATTACACCCGGGCCGAGCAGGCCGACGACTTTCGAGTCCTTGCGTGCCAAGTGGCGCGCGCCCACGCCGGGAATCGCACCGGTGCGGTACGCGGACAGCAGGTTGGCCGACATATGGGCCAGCGGTGCGCCGGTGTCGGGGTCGTTCAAGGTAAACATCAGAATCGAGCGCGGCAGGCCTTTTTCGCGGTTGGCGATATTGGAGCCGTACCATTTCACGCCTGCGGTGCAAAAGCTGCCGCCCAGGTAGGCAGGCATGGCCATCATGCGTCGGTCAGCCGTGGGCTTGGGCATGTTCGGGAAGGGTGAATCCTGCGGGAAGATCACCATCGCGCCATGGGAGTCATTGTTCGGACCGGCCATGCGATAGTCACCGGCATAGAGCAGGCCGAACATCTCCTCCATGGTGTTCACGCACGCCAGCATGTCAGTCACGCCCGCGCGGATCATGTCCTGCTCGGAGAGGTAGATGAAGTCGATTTTTGTATTTGTAGACATAGTTATTCTCGGGCTGAAGGTGATATCGCTGCGGTAGGCGCAGCTCCACGCTGTCGACCTCGAGTATCAGGGCGCGCTTTTCGGCGGTATTGTAAATTTCGGACATGCCCGATTGACCGGCGCGCAACAGTTGGCGTGATTAATGCGTGAAAACTTCCGTATCGCTGCTCATCGAAGGTGCAACCATGATCAAACAGTGCGCGCCGCCTCCCAGGCACCACACTGCGAACGAACAGCCCTGGTTCGTGCTCAACTCTTCACGGTATTCGGTCATGYCCTCCGAACACCCGGCGATTTCGCATTTCTATGCCTTCGATGTGGCTCAGTCAGCCAACCTGCTGGCCGTGCCGGACGGTTGCGTGGATATTGTTTTCGACTGTGATGCAACACGCCCTACCGCCCGGATCTGTGGCACGCCGCTGGCTGCCCAAGCGGTCGAGTTACACCAGAACCATCACTACTTCGGCGTGCGCTTTTCACCGGGCGTCATTCCCGGATTTATCAATGTGCTGGCCGAGGAATTGACCGAACGGGAACTCGACCTGCTGGAGGTCTCGGGGTTCGCCCAGCGCATCTTCGAAAATATCGTTCAAGCACCACTGCTGGGCGATCAGATGCGGCTGTTCAACGACTACCTCGCCCCCCGCCTGATGGGGAGAACGTCAGCACTCACGGCCATGGTCATTCAGCAGGCGCTGCGCCACCGCGGTGATATTCGTATTCAGCAACTGGAAGAACTCAGCGGGTACACCAGTCGCACGCTGCACCGACAGTTCAGCCAGGACACTGGTATGTCACCCAAGACCTTTTGCCGAATCATCCGCTGCCAGGCAGCTCTGGACACCCTCAATACCCAACACGATGTATCGTTTTCGGAGCTGGCCCTCGACCTGGGCTTTTCCGATCAATCGCACTTCCTGCGCGACTTCAAGAAATTGGTCAGTACAACGCCTTGCGACTATCAACGCAAAATGGTCCAAAACGCCTATAGCGACCGCATCAACTACGCCTGACCCGCCCTTTCAAAATTTCACGAGCGCTTGAATATCAGCCTGGAAAAGGAAATCGGGTGGGAGGACAGCGTCAGCCGCACATGAGGTCTTTAGCGCATAGCCCTGAGCGTTTCAGACGGTGACTCGCCGAACAATTGCCGGTAATGCGCGGCAAAGTGGCTCAGATGAAAAAAGCCCATCGCCATCGCGATCTCACTGATGTTGTGAGTGCAGGCAGAGGTTGTGATCAAGCGGCGTCGCACCGCGTTGAGGCGTAGATTGCGCAGGTATTCGACCGGACGCATTCCGGTCACTGCCTGAAAACTGTTCTGCAGGGTCCGGCGACTCACCCGCAGGTGCTCGCACAGGTCGAGAATGCTCRGTGGTGTATCACCACTGGCATCGATCAGCTCTTGGCAACGCTTCACCAGGTAAGCACTCACGGCGAAATTACCGCGACGACAACGTACCTCATCGGTGGCGTGGCTGAACAAATCGAGGAACGCGCCGAGCAGTTCTTCCTCCAGCATTTTCTCGGCGGTTGAGTTGATAGCGTCCGTCTGTTCCAAAAGGTGATGAAACAGCGGGTGGATACGCTGACGTATTCGCAACAGTAACGCATCATCCACGCTGAGTTGGGACGTGGTCTTCAGGCGCTTGAGCTGATCGTCAGACAATTCGAAGGCCGCCAGTTTGGCGAAGCGTACCGCGTCGATATTGAGCGCAAAGAAGTGCATGCCTTCAGGGGCGTGCAACACAAACTCCTCGCCGTCACGCAACAGTACCACGCTGTGAGTGCCCACCTGTTGCCCCTGCACCACCGGCGCGCAGCCTAACGACATGGCTGCGCACAGCCGACCTTTGGGCGCATAGCCGCGCTGTACCACGCGTTTGTCCAGCACTTCCTGGAAGATTTGAAAGCGGTCAGAGGACAACTGCCGCAGCTCACTGGTCAGGCAGCCACGGCCGAGTTGGTCATACACTTGTCGCCAGCCCTGGATGGAGCCAGCGTGTTGTTGAGGGTCATTGAAGGTTCGAACTTCAGCAAGCATGGTCGTCGTTCCTCGGTGGCCCCGTTTGTTTATCGGCCTGAAAGGGACTCAGTCATCCGTGACGGCAGCTATCGTTCACACCGGGGCGGCGTCCGCCTTGAAAACCAAAGCCAGTTCCATGCCAAGCATGTGCAGGCAGTACGTGGCGGGCTGGATATTCATCGGCGGCAACAACGCCCCGGACAACACGACCTGCCCAGCCTCCACAGGTTGACCGTCGGCCAACAGACGCCGAATCAGCCAGCACAGATTGGCCAGCGGGCTGTCCTCCCGATCACGCGTATTACCGTTACCGCAGAGCGCGCCGTCGCACTCCAGGCGATACGCTACGTTGACGTGGTGTACAGGATCGAACGGGATACGCGGTCCGAGACAATAAAGCCCCGCCGCCGCGTTGTCGGCAAGAAAGGCGCCCACTCCGAAATCCCAGCCCTGCCAACGGCAGTCGGCGATCTCGAACGCGGGCGCTACGTCGCCGATGGCGGCCAGAATATCCTCGTCACGGTAATCCCCCGGCGCCAGGGTACGCCCCAGTACAAACGCCAATTCGATCTCCAGCTTGGGCTGGATCAATCGCGAGAACTCCACCGCCGTACCCGGCTCGACGATCATGCTATCCATCAGGCCGCCATACACCGGCTCGTCAAGGCCAAAGCGTTTTTGCGCGGCGCTGCCGGCGAAGGCGACCTTCCACCCGCTCAGTCGCTCGCCTGCGGCTTGGCGATGGTCCAGCGCCTGGCGTTGCAGCGCATAACCCGCAAGCCGATCTATCGCCTCGGGGGCCAGTGGCGCAATGGCTTGCACCGTGCGCGTTGCCTGATGTAGCCGGTTAAGTAGCGCGTTGCCGCTGTTCATGACAGTTGCTCCGCCAGTTTGCGCAGCACACCTTCAAGCCTCTCTGGTGTGGTAATGGCGGCGACAAACCGGTCCGGACGCACCACCACGATGCAGTCACGCACCCTGGAGAACCATTCACCCAGGCGATTATCCACGTCCTCCACGCTGATGGCGTCCGAGGCCGTCAACGGCTGGCCACGTCCGATGCCGCTGCGCGAACGATTGACCTGAATGAAACGCGTGTCCCAGCGCGCCCAATAAGCGGCCATTTCCTCGCTGAGTTGCTCGCGCGGGTTCACCCGATAACCCAGCACCGCATAGGAATTGCCAAGCACTTCGTCCAGGCGACGACGCTGCCCCTGGGCGTCTTCGATATGCGGCTGTACAAACAGCTGGCCGACCAGGTCGTCCTCGCGCAACTCGGCCCGCTCGTGATAGACCAAGCCCTTGGTGATGGTGGCCTTGGGTTTGAATTTGAACTCCAGCAGGTGCGAGCGCAGGTTGTCGACACTGTTCACCGCCTGGAACAGCCAGTCGCGCACGCCGGCCATCAGCGGGTTGGTCATTCCCAGTACCGCGCCCATGTTGTCGGCCAGGGCTACCAGCTCGGTGGCATGCCCACGGCGCTCCTGGTCGTAGCTGGCGAGGATCGAGTGCGAGGCACGGCCCTGGATGATCGCCGCCAGTTTCCAGGCCACGTTGGCCACGTCCCTCAGCCCGGAATTGAGGCCCTGCCCGGCCCAGGGTGGAGAAATATGCGCGGCATCACCCACCAGCGCCACACGCCCTTCGACAAACCGCACCGCGACCCGGGAGTGGTGGGTATAGGCGCGGATGCGGATGATGTTCAACTGATCGACCGCGTTGCCGATATGCCCACGGATCAAGTCGCGAATGGTGCTTTCCTCACACATCCTCGCTTCATCTTCGCCCTCCAGGAGCATGAATTCCCAGCGGCGTTGCTGGTACGGCAGATAGATGCACACGAAGGGCCGCTCCGGGTCGGCATGCAGTGCGGTGTAGGGTGCATCTAGGGTGTCATTGGCCGTATCGACCACCACCCATTTGCGCGCATGTGTCAGCCCCGACAGCTCGATACCGAGCTTTTTACGCACAGTGGAGCGTCCGCCATCGGCGCCGATGACATAGTCAGCCCGCAGTTGATAAATCTCGCCTTGAGCATCGCGCACCTGCAATGTCACGCCCTGCCCGTCCTGCTCGAGTTCGAGCATTTCGTGGCCTTGGCGCAACACAACGCTGGCACGCTGTCCCAGGGTTTCGCGCAACGTGCCTTCCAGCAACTGCTGCATGAAAATATTACGCATTGGCCAGCCGTAATGGGCGGTACTCGGCTTGACCTCGGCGAAGCACACACCGCGTGCATTGTAATAGCGCAGCGGTACATCGCAGATCATGTCGCGTACAGCGAGATCGGCGATGCCGATCCCCTGCAGCACGCGCAGTGCTTCATCATCCATGCCCACCGCGCGTGGGTAAGGCAGTACGCCGTCGGCAAGCTCAAGGACGACGCAGTCGATACCGTACATCCCCATATAGTGTGCGGCCGTGATCCCRTTAGGGCCGCCGCCGACAATGACAACTTGGGTCTTCTCCTGCTTCATCGCTATTCACCGCTTTCTTGTTGTGTTTTTAATCCGACGCCGCTAAAGCCATGCGCCTGAAATCAGTGCAGTCCATCAATACCTTTGACGTCTGCCGCCTGCAGACCGCCCAGCCGCGCATGCAAGCGCCCGCGCGTGGCGAAGGCCCAGATCACGATTACCTCATCCGGCGCGGGGCCGTCGCCAAACATCAGGGACATGCTGTCGTAATGGGAGCGTACATACAGTGCATCCTTGTGGGCCAACGGCACATCGATGGTTGAACCCGGGGCGCCCCGTTTGCCGGTGGACGGCACCCAGGATTTGCCCCCGCCCAGCGCCAGGCGCACCGGATCGGCAGCCGGGTTGGTCAGGAACGCATTGCCGTGTTCGTATTCGCCCTGGCTGCCCACCATGCAAGCTTTACCGTAGCTGACAATATCCCGCGAGCCGGCCAGCGCCTGAATGCGACGACCGAACTCTTCGCCCAGCAGCGGCGACGGTTCTACCAGCTCTGTCAGCGACTCGCTGTAGCGACCGGCATAGGGGTTGGCGATCACGGCGGCGACGGCATATTTGAACAGCGGCTCGCCATCGGCTAACTGGCCACTTTCGTTGGCCAGGGTTTCTTCGACAAAGCTGTACCACTTGCGGATGTGATACGAAGCAAAATTCGCGGTTTTCATCTGGGTGGCCTCAAAGTGGGTCGAGTGGGTCTAGATTGAAATGTCGGCTTGGCGCGCCAGCGGCCTTGAACCGGGCCTTGCCGCGCGCATCGTCGTGTTCGGTCTCAAGGAAAAATTCCATGCGATTACCGTCAGGGTCGTTGAAATACACACCATGGCCGATTTCGTGATCGGTGATCTTCACCACCTCGACGCCCTTGCCCAGCAACATGCCGTAGAGCTGGCGCAAGGTGGTCATGTCCCCGGCGATTTCCAATCCATAGTGTTGCAACCCCAACCCGCCCTGATGGGCGCCGGGCTCTGCACGAAGCAAGGCGATGTCGTGATGTTTGGTGCCAAACGCCATCATGACCCAGCTTTCGCCCCGGGCACTTTCATGCATGCCCAGGATGTCGGCGTACCAGCGTGCCGACACATCAGGATCACTTACCGAGAGCGATAAGTGAGTACGAAGGATTTCGACTTTCATCGCGTGATACCTCAGCTTTTTTTGACCACGGATTGATGCCCTGCCTTGATCTGCGCCACCGCGGGGGTCCAGAGCACGTCAGCGATCTCACTGAATTCGCGCCACTGTTTCTGCCAGCCATCACCGCCATTCCCGGAGGTGAACAAGTGCCCGTACTTGGTTCCCGCAACGATCTGTCGCGGATTTTCCGGGTTGAAGGCAATGGCCCAGACGCAGGAATTGGGTTGTTGCGGCAGGGGCAGCACTTCCCAGCTGAGCGCAGCATCACGGGACACCAGGATCTTGCTGGTGGTACCGGGCGTGCCATCGGAAATACTCAGGTACAGGTCGCTTTGCGTGCCCAACGGCGCGTTCATGGCGCGCATGTAGTACAGGCCAAACGCTTCTCGACCGATAATGCCAGTCCAGGTCAGCCCCTCATCCAGGCTGCGGTAGACGGCGTTGACGCAGACCACCACGATGACTTTCTGACCATGATTGGGCAGTACCAGAATGTTGTGGACATCCGAGTTGTAGTCCCACAGCAGCCGATCATCGACGCGCGTCCAGCTGTCGCCACCGTCACGGGAGTGGAATAACCCACCCTCTTCAAGGCCGAACCATAGCTGGTTGCGGTCGGTCGGGTCATAGGCGAAAGCCAGCAGCCGTGGGCGGCTGACTCCGTCGCAGAATTCCGGAATCTCAACCGGCGCACGATCCCAACTGAGACCACCGTCCAGCGTCCGCCACAGTACGGCGCGCGAAGGTGCACCGGTGCCGACGAAAATCCGTTGCGCGTCCTGCGGATCGACGGCGACTTTCCAGACCGTCTGCCCGTTGAAAGGCGAATCGACCCGCTGCCAATGGCCGCCGGTGTCGCGGCTGACACACAAACCTACGTCCGTGCCGGCGTAGATCACCTCAGGCTCGCCGGGGTGCACGCTCAAGGATCGAGTGATCGCGTCGAACTCCAGATCCTGGCCCAGGCCCAGGCGATGCCAGGTCCGACCCTCGTCGGCGCTGCGGATCACCGCCTGCCCTACCGTGGCCACTAACAGGGTTCCGTTACTCATCGTTGGTGCTCCTCAGATGTAGATGCCGCGGGTCAAACCGCCGTCGATGCCGATGGATTCTCCGGTCACCGCGCCAGCCTTCGGCGACGCCAGGAAACCAATCAGCCAGCCCATTTCAATCGGTGCCAGGGTGCGGCGAATCGGCGTCGCGTCGATGTAGGCCTGCTCAACCTGTTCCGAGGTCTTGCCTTGCTTGACCGCTTCGCGCTCGTACAACTCCTGGATGTGCGGGGTATCCACCACGCCGGGATGGATCAGGTTGACCGTGATGCCCGAAGGGCCCAACTGGTCGGAGAGGGTTTTGGTCATGTGGGCGATCGCCAGGTTGCGCATCCCCGAGAGGACTTTGCTGCTACGCCCGGTGAGGCCGCCGATGTTGATGATGCGACCGAAACCGCCGGCCTTCATGTGCGGGGTCACTGCCTTGGCGCAACGGAAGTAGCCGATCACCTTGGTGTTGAGATCCGACAGCAACTCGTCGTCGCCGGCATGTTCGATGTCATTGCGCACCACGCCGGACGGCGCTGCGGCACCGTTGACCAGGATGTCGATGCGGCCGAAGTGTTTGTGCGCAGCTTCGACCATGTCAGACACGGCCGACATCTGATTGGTGTCGCAGTACAGCGGCAGTACTTCGTTGCCGGTCTGAGCCGTGATCTCTTCGGCAGCCTGTTGGAGAAACTCCATGCGGCGTGCGCAGATCACCACCTTGCAGCCCTCTTCGGACAGAAAACGTGCGACTTCCTTGCCGATACCCATACCGCCGCCGGTGACGATGGCCACGCGGCCTTTCAATTCCAGATCCATAGCATTTCCTCTTGTGATTATTCGGTTCAGGCGAGATCGACGAAGACGCTCTTGGTCTCGGTGTAGGCATCGATCACGTTTTTACCCATTTCCCGGCCCCAGCCAGATTGCTTGTACCCGCCGAACGGCGAAGCCGCGTCGACCACGTTCCAGCAGTTGATCCACACCGAGCCCGCCTTGAGCTGCGCCGCCACGCGGTGCGCCGAGCGCAAGTCGCGGGTCCACAGGCCTGCTGCGAGGCCATAAGGCGAATCGTTGGCGCGCAGCACCAGGTCGTCGATTTCGGTCCAGCTCATGACGGTCAGCACCGGACCGAATATCTCTTCGCGGGCGACACAGGCACGTTCGGCGCGATCAAGGAACACGCTGGGCGCAATGAAGTGGCCGCGCTCCAGGTGGGCGGGACGGCCGCCACCGCAGATCAGTTCGGCGCCCTCCTCCTGACCACGTTGCAGGTAGCCTTTGACCGTGCTCAATTGGCGGCCCGACACGAGTGGGCCCATGCTGGTGGCCGGGTCCAAACCATTACCGAGCACGTGGGCGGTGGCATGCCGCTCAAGTTCTTCGAGCACCTGATCGAGCACACTGGCGTGTACGTATAAACGTGAGGCAGCCGTGCACACCTGGCCCTGGTTGTAGAAGATGCCATCGGCGGCACCTTTGGCGGCGCGCACGATATCGGCGTCTGGCAAGATGATGTTCGGCGACTTGCCGCCCAATTCCAGCGAGACCTTTTTCATGTTGCTGGTGGCCGCCTGAGCGATCAGCCGACCGACCTGGGTCGAGCCGGTAAAGGCAATTTTGTCCACGTCGGGATGCTGCGCCAGCGGTCCGCCCGTTTCCGCGCCAAGACCGGTGATCAGGTTGACCACCCCCGCTGGAAACCCGGCGGCCTCGATCAACTGCACCAGTCGAATCGCGACCAGTGGAGTTTGCTCGGCAGGCTTGAGCACCGCGACACAACCTGTCGCCAGCGCCGGGCCAAGCTTCCACACGCACATGTTCAACGGGAAGTTCCACGGTACGATCAGCGCGCACACACCCACCGGTTCACGCAAGGTGTAGTTGAGCATCGGCGCACCGCTGGCCGGCGATACAGGCAACGTGCTGCCTTCGATCTTGGTCGGCCAGCCGGCGAAATAGCGAATGATGGTCGCCGCACTGGCCGCTTCACCTCGAGCGGCCGAGATGGGCTTGCCGTTCTCCAGCGTGATCAACTGCGCCAGCTCCTCGCGGTGCTGATCCAACAGGTCCGCCAGTCGAAACAGCAGCAGACCGCGCTGGGCGGGAGACTGCAGCGCCCAGGCGCCGTTGAACGCTGCGCGGGCTGCCGCAACGGCCGCATCTACGTCACGCGCGTCACCTTGGGCCACTTCCGTCAGGGTTTCTTCAGTTGCCGGGTTTTCCACGGCAAACCGTCGGCCAGCGGCGGCGTCCTGCCAACTGCCACCGATAAACAGGCGGCCAGGCTGGGACAGAAAATGTTGCACAGCAGGTAGCACTTCGAACTGTTTCATCATCGACTCCTTCACAGCGCCATTTCGATCAGGCAAGGACCACCGTCGGCATTGGCATTGGCCAGCGCCTGTTGCAGTTCGGCATTGGTGTGCACTGTGCAGGCCGGCACACCGTAGCCCTTGGCCAGCGCTTTCCAGTCAATCCGCGGGCTATCGAGCACCGTCAGGCGCARGGCTTCGGGGCCCATTTCAGTCATGCCGAAGCGGCGCAGTTCGTTCTGCAAAATGGCGTAGCGATGGTTGGCGGCAATCAGGATCACCACCGGCACCTGCTCACGGGCGATGCTCCACAGGGTTTGGATGGTGTACTGGGCACTGCCGTCGGATTGCAGGCAGAACACGCGATTGCCCCGCTCCGCCAAGGCGGCGCCAAACCCCACCGGAATGCCCTGGCCGATCGCGCCACCGGTATTGGTCAACACCCGGTGCCGCGCGGCGCTAGCAGAGGCGGTGAAAAACGGATAGCCACAAGTGCCGCCTTCCACGGAGACAATGCTGTCGTCCGGCAGCGATGCGGCTAAAACCTGGCCGATGGACTGAGGTGTGAGCTCGGCATGGCCTAGCGGCAGTTCGATGCCCATCGGTGTCGGCACGTAGGCCGGTGCATTGAGGGCATCGGCCAGCGCCRTCAGCGCGCCGGCTACATCGTCACCGACATCGGCCAGCGTCAGCAGACGCTCACGCTCGGCGAGGCGCGACGGGATGCCTTCGTAGCCGAAATAACTGATGGGCTCCGGCACCCCGGCACACACGACCTGGTCGTACTGCTCAAGGA
>NZ_JBFTMK010000032.1:0-16486 GCF_056396965.1 Pseudomonas sp. 05N434 | reverse complement strand
ACGGGACAGCGAGCAACTTGCACCGGGGTTGTCCGAACAGGGCGTTGTCGCCCTCAAGGCAATCCTGCAACAAATCGGCGCTGTGGATAACTTCACCGGCCAGTGGCAACTACCGCCCCCCAACCCGTTTTTGCGTACCGAGACTCCAGCCCCGAATGCCGGCTTGATTCGCGGCCAGACCAGCGCCCACCGTGGCCTGCGGACCTTTGCCCAGGATCGCTCGCGCAGTCGCCGCGAACGTTCGCCGATGCAGTTCAGTCAGGCGTTGCCGGATAACACGGATGAAGGCGCGGTTTATCTGCGCTGGCGCCTGGAGTCCGCGCCTCACAGCCGTCTTCAGACCAATCTGGAAAACAACCTGGGGCCGTTGCGCGAGGATGCACGTCAGGCCGGTGTCGACGTTTCCTTCAGCKCATCGGGCAATGAGTGGCTGCTGAGACTGACGGGGCTGCAGGAACCGATGCCAACAGTCCTCGAACATGTGCTGAAAGCGCTGACAAAACCTGATGCGCGTTTCTTACAGGATGYACCGACGGCCACCCCATTGATGCCGATTCGACAGCTGCTCAAGGCGCTGCCCGATCTATGCACTGAACACACCGCAGCCTCGGATGACTTGCAGCAACTCTGGTCGAGTGCGCGTTGGGATGGCCTGGCGACCGGATTGTCGGCCCAGACGCAAGCGGCGATGGGGTTGGCGTTGAGTCGTGTGCCGGGAACGCCAGACCATCAATCGACGTCACCTCTATCGATCGGCTCACAGCATCTCTGGAGCGCCATCGATACCGGCTCCAGCGAACACGCGCTGTTACTCTTTTGTCCGACGGCAACCCATGACATCGCCGACGAAGCTGCCTGGCGCTTGCTCGCACACGTGTGCCATACACCGTTCTATCAACGCTTGCGGGTGGAACTGCAACTCGGTTACGCGGTGTTCAGTGGCCTGCGCCAGATCAACGGTCAGACCGGGCTGTTGTTCGGCGTGCAATCGCCGAGCGTCGCGCCTCTGGACTTGTTGCAGCACATCGAACAATTCCTCGGCGAGCTCGAAAGGATGATCGAAAGCATCGATGAGCTGACCTTCATCGCCCAACGCCAAGCCCTGGCCGATCAATTCGACAGCACCGCCCTGCCCAACACCCAGGCCGCCGAACTGCTCTGGCAAGGCAAACTGGCCGGCCACTCGTCGGATTATCTGGGCCTTTTACCTCAAGCGATTCTGAAGATCGACCGCAAAGCCTTGCTGGCCGCGGCACAGCGACTGAATAGGGCCGAAGGTGGCTGGCGCTGTCTGGCCAGCGGAGCTTGCCCGACTACGCGCTGGCAAGTGGCAAAATGATCATTACCGGCGCTGCAATTAGCTTTCTCAAAGATTCGCAGCCAATCACTCTGTAATTTTGAGTAACATAGCCACCTAACTATCTGAACATCTCCGGCTGGAGGTGGACTATATGTGTAGGTCTCAACTGTCCCATCCACCTGAAGGAGCGCTTCTATGTCCTGGTCCAAACCTGCTTACACCGACCTGCGTATCGGCTTCGAAGTCACCATGTACTTCGCAAGCCGCTAAGCTCTGCCGTTTGGTAGAGAATGCAGTGCTACGCCTCGGCTTGCCGGGGCGTTTTTATTTTCAGTTTTCGATGATGGAGCGGCCATGTTTGTCCAGATTCTAGGTTCCGCCGCCGGCGGCGGTTTCCCCCAGTGGAACTGCAACTGCGCGAACTGCGCAGGTTTTCGCGACGGCAGCCTGCGGGCCGAAGCGCGTACCCAGTCGTCCATCGCGATTTCCGATGATGGCGTGAACTGGGTGCTGTGCAATGCTTCGCCGGACATCCGCGCCCAGCTCCAGAGTTTCGCGCCGATGCAGCCGGGCCGCGCGCTGCGTGATACCGGCATCAGCGCAATCATCCTGATGGACAGCCAGATCGACCACACCACCGGCCTGCTCAGCCTGCGTGAAGGTTGCCCGCATCAGGTCTGGTGCACTGACATGGTCCATGAAGACCTGAGCACCGGGTTCCCGTTGTTCACCATGCTGACCCACTGGAACGGCGGGTTGAACTGGAACCGTATCGAACTCGATCAGAGCTTCACCGTCCCGGCCTGCCCGAATCTGCGTTTCACCCCACTGCCCCTGCGCAGCGCCGCCCCACCCTACTCGCCGCACCGCTTTGACCCGCATCCGGGCGACAACATCGGCCTGATCGTCGAAGACCTGAGCACCGGCGGTAAACTGTTCTACGCACCGGGCCTGGGCAAGGTCGATGCTCCGCTGCTGAAGATCATGGCCAGCAGCGATTGTCTGCTGGTAGACGGTACGATGTGGGACGACGACGAAATGCAGCGCCGTGGCGTCGGCACGCGCACGGGTCGGGAAATGGGCCACCTGGCGCAGAACGGCCCCGGCGGCATGCTCGAAGTGCTGGAACAACTGCCCAAGCAGCGCAAAGTGCTTATCCACATCAACAACACCAACCCGATTCTCGATGAGGATTCGCCAGAGCGTGCGGAGCTGGCCCGTCGTGAAGTTGAAGTGGCTTATGACGGCATGAGTATTGTGCTGTAGCGGATGGCCTCTTCGCGGGCCAGCCACGCTCCCACAGGGATAGCGCTATCTCTGTGGGAGCAGGCCTGCCCGCGAAGGCGTCAGACCAGACACCAAAGAATCCACCGGTTGTTCCCGGAGAACCGCAATGACTGATACCCCAATGTCCCCCGCCGAATTCGAAGCGGCCCTGCGCGCCAAGGGCGCCTACTACCACATCTATCATCCGTATCACGTGGCGATGTATGAAGGCCGGGCGACCCGCGAGCAGATCCAGGGCTGGGTCGCCAACCGCTTTTACTATCAGGTGAACATCCCGCTCAAGGACGCCGCGATCCTGGCCAACTGCCCGGACCGCGAGATTCGTCGCGAGTGGATTCAGCGCCTGCTGGACCATGACGGCGCCCCCGGCGAAGACGGCGGTATCGAAGCCTGGTTGCGTCTTGGGCAAGCGGTCGGCCTCGACCCGGATCAGTTGCGCTCCCAGGAGCTGGTGCTGCCCGGCGTGCGTTTCGCCGTGGATGCCTACGTCAACTTCGCCCGCCGGGCCCGTTGGCAGGAAGCCGCCAGCAGCTCATTGACCGAGCTGTTCGCGCCGCAAATCCACCAATCGCGCCTCGACAGTTGGCCGCAGCATTACCCGTGGATCGACCCGGCCGGTTACGAATATTTCCGTACGCGCCTGGGCCAGGCTCGCCGGGATGTGGAGCACGGTCTGGCAATCACGTTGCAGCATTACACTACGCGGGAAGGCCAGGAGCGCATGCTGGAAATTCTCCAGTTCAAACTGGACATTCTTTGGAGCATGCTCGATGCCATGAGCATGGCCTACGAACTGAACCGCCCGCCGTACCACAGCGTGACCGAACAGCGGGTCTGGCATAAAGGAATCACCTTATGAGTTTTGATCGCAGCAAAACCCCGACCTGGCGTCCCGGCTACCGTTTCCAGTACGAACCGGCGCAAAAGGGCCATGTATTGCTCTACCCCGAAGGCATGATCAAACTCAATGAGAGCGCCGCGCTGATCGGCGGCTTGATCGATGGCCAGCGAGATGTCGCGGCCATCATCGCCGAGCTCGACAAACAGTTCCCCGGCGTGCCCGAGCTCGGTGACGACATCGAGCAATTCATGGAGGTCGCCCGTGCTCAGCACTGGATCGAACTTGCCTGATTCCGTGTCAGGCAAGTTACCGCCCAAGCCCGAAATCGGCCTGCCCCTTTGGCTGCTGGCCGAGCTGACCTATCGCTGCCCGTTGCAATGCCCGTACTGCTCCAATCCGCTGGATTTCGCCGAGCAAGGCCGGGAGTTGACCACCGAGCAGTGGATCAAGGTCTTTCGCGAAGCCCGGGAAATGGGCGCGGCGCAGTTGGGCTTTTCCGGTGGTGAACCGCTGGTGCGCCAGGACCTCGCCGAGTTGATCGCTGAGGCGCGCAAACTGGGGTTCTACACCAACCTGATCACCTCCGGCATCGGCCTCACCGAGCAGAAAATCAGCGACTTCAAAAAGGCCGGCCTGGACCACATCCAGATCAGCTTCCAGGCCAGCGACGAGCAGGTGAACAACCTGCTGGCCGGCTCGAAAAAGGCCTTCGCGCAAAAACTCGAAATGGCCCGTGCGGTGTAGGCGCACGGCTATCCGATGGTGCTGAACTTCGTCACCCATCGGCACAACATCGACAAAATCGACCGGATCATCGAGCTGTGCATTGCCCTTGAGGCAGACTTCGTCGAACTCGCGACGTGCCAGTTCTATGGTTGGGCTCAGCTCAATCGGGTCGGCCTGTTACCGACCAAGGAACAATTGGTTCGCGCCGAACGCATCACCAACGAATACCGCGCGAAACTGGAAGCCGAAGGGCATCCGTGCAAGCTGATTTTCGTGACGCCGGACTATTACGAAGAGCGTCCGAAAGCCTGCATGAATGGCTGGGGCAGTATTTTTCTGAYGGTCACACCAGACGGAACCGCCCTGCCCTGTCATGGCGCCCGACAGCTGCCGGTGCAGTTTCCCAACGTGCGCGACCACAGCATGCAGCACATCTGGTACGACTCGTTCGGCTTCAACCGCTTTCGCGGTTACGACTGGATGCCCGAGCCGTGCCGCTCCTGCGACGAGAAAGAAAAGGACTTCGGCGGCTGCCGTTGCCAGGCGTTCATGCTCACGGGTGACGCGAGCAATGCCGACCCGGTGTGCAGCAAGTCGAAACATCACGGCGTGATCCTCAAGGCCCGCGAAGAAGCCGAGCACGCGACCCAGACCATCGAACAACTGGCCTTTCGCAATGAACGAAACTCACGCCTCATCGCCAAAAGCTGAACCCTTGAGCGCCGCCAGGGCCGTCGCGGCCGGCATCGACTTCGCCGAGTTGCAGGTCGGGCCACATGGCCTGTTCTGGAACGAGTACCGCCCCGAAGATGCTGCCTGCCGAGTCTGGCAGTGGCGCGACGGTCAGGCCCATTGCCTGACGCCACCCACGTTCAGTGTGCGCAGCCGGGTGTACGAATATGGCGGTGGCGCGTTTTGTCTGACCGATGACGGGCTGGTGTTCGTCAACGAGGCCGATCAGCAGCTGTATCGGCAATCGCTGAGCGATGGGACGCCTGAGGTGCTGACTTCAAGTGAATGCCGGTACGGCGATCTGCACTTCGCCAACGGGCAAGTGCTGGCGGTGGAAGAAAACCGCGATCGGCATCGCCTGGTGGCGATCGATCTGGCCGATGGCCGACGCCATCTGCTGGCCGAAGGCGCTGATTTCTACGTGGCACCGACCTTGAGTCCTGACGGTCGACGTTTGGCCTGGATCGAGTGGAATCGCCCGGATCAGCCCTGGACCGCAACACGCCTGATGGTTGCCGAACGCCAGCGCGATCACACATTTGCGCAGCCGCATTGTGTGGCCGGTGACGGTGCTCAGGAGTCACTGCAACAACCGGGATTCGATGACAGCGGCCGTCTGTATTGTCTGACCGATCGCGGCGGTTTCTGGCAGCCGTGGGTGGAGTCGACAGAAGGACTGAGCCCACTCCCGAGCGCTGCTGCCGACCATGGACCGGCGCCCTGGCAATTGGGTGGTTGCACCTGGTTACCGTTGAGCGAAGACACTTATCTGGCCAGTTGGACCGAAGAGGGTTTTGGGCGACTGGGGCTTTGTCATGGCGATGGCTCCCGTGAGGATTTCACGGGCGACTACAGCCGCTTCCGCCATCTCGCACAGGATGACCAGTTCATCTACTGCATCGCCGCTTCACCAGTCAGTTCGGCGTCGGTGATTGCCATTGACCGCAAGACCCGGCAGGTGAAGACCCTCGCCGGTGGTGTTGTCCCCCTGCCGGCCGATCAGATCAGCCGCCCGCAAACCCTGCGTTATCCGAGCGGTTCGGGCGAGGCCCACGGGTTCTTCTACCCGGCAATGAACGACGATACGAAACCGCCCTTGGTGGTGTTCATTCACGGCGGCCCGACTTCGGCCTGCTACCCGATGTTCGACCCGCGAATCCAGTATTGGGCACAACGCGGCTTCGCCGTGGCCGATCTCAACTACCGAGGCAGCAGCGGCTACGGCCGTGCTTATCGCCAGGCGCTRCATTTGAGCTGGGGCAAGGTGGACGTGAAAGATGCCTGCGCAGTGGTCGGCTACCTGGCCGAGCGCGGACTGATCGACGGCGATAAAGCGTTTATCCGTGGTGGCAGCGCCGGCGGGTACACCGCATTGTGCGCATTGGCCTTTCACAAGGTCTTTCGTGCGGGCGCCAGCCTGTATGGCGTCAGCGATCCCGTTGCGCTGGGCCGCGTCACGCACAAGTTCGAAAGCGATTATCTGGACTGGTTGATCGGCGACCCGGTAGAGGACGCTGAACGCTACGCCGCGCGCACGCCGCTGCTGCATGCGAACAACATTAGCGTTCCAATGATCTTCTTTCAGGGTGAACTGGACGCCGTGGTGGTGCCGCAACAGACCCGCGACATGGTCAAGGCATTACAGGACAACGGCATTCTGGTCGAAGCGCATTACTATGCCGACGAACGCCATGGCTTTCGCAAGGCCGGCAACCAGGCCCATGTGCTGGAGCAGGAATGGATGTTTTATCGGCGGGTGATGGAGTTGGCGGACTGAAATCGTAGCGCCCCAATTCGCGGGCAACCATTGATCCTGCTATCACTCAAGCACTGAAATGTCTTCGGCAAAACGCAGAGACAAAAAAACGCCCCACGCGAAAAGAATCAAACGTGGGGCGCTGCGTTATACCGCGAGACGGTTCGGAAATTCGTGCAGGGCGGGTCTGATCAGACCGCAATACCTTTGCGGCACTGCAGTTGCGCGGTGCGCACGCGGGAGAAGGCGCGGGCCAGACGCAGGAGCATTTCGTCGATATTGGCCTTGCTGACCGTAAGGGCCGGGGTAAAGCGCAGGCAATCGGCTTGCGGCGCATTGAGCAGCAAGCCTTCGTACAATGCAGCCTTGACTACGGCGTCGGCCGAATCGTCGGACAGATCGAGCCCCCAGAGCAGCCCTTGCCCACGCAATTCGCCGTGACCATAGCGATGGGCCAGACGACTCAGGCCTTCGCCCAGATGCTGAGCGGTTTCCCGCATATGATCGATAAAGCCCTTGTCCTGCACGCTGTCGAGCACGACAAGCCCGACGGCACTCATCAACGCATTGCCATGATGAGTGCCGCTCATTTCGCCGATTTCGAAACAACAGGCCTTGCCTCGCGCCAACAATGCCGCCAATGGCACGCCACCACCGRGCCCTTTGCCGAGCACCACGATATCTGCCCGCACGCCGTAGGAGTGTTCGGCAAGCAATGTGCCGCAGCGCCCGACGCCGGTTTGCACTTCGTCAAATATCAGCAGAATGCCAAGCTCACGACACAAGCGCTCGACGCCCTTGAGGTAGTGCTCGGTAGCGGGAATCACCCCGGCCTCGCTCTGGATCGGTTCGAGCATGATCGCGACCGTCTGGGCATCCACGGCCGCATGCAAGGCGGGCAGGTCATTGAACGGGACATGGCTGAAGCCCGGCAACTGTGGCTCGAATCGGTTGATCAGATTCGAACTGTCCGACGCAGAAATCGTCCCCAGGCTACGGCCATGACAGCCTTTGCTGGCCACAATGATCCGCGAAGCGCCGCCACGATGTTGCTGGCCCCATTTGCGCGCCAGTTTGATCGCCGCTTCACAGGCTTCGCTGCCACTGTTGAGCAGGTACGCCTGGTCACTGCCGGTACCGGCGCAGAGCCGGTCGGCGAGGTTGAGCATGCCGCGGTTGTGCAGACCGAAACCCGGATTGATCAGCGACTGAGCCTGCTCCGAAATCGCTTTGACCAGTGCTGAAGGGCTATGTCCGAGGCTATTGGCGCCGCCACCCTGTGAGAAATCCAGGTAAGCGCGGTTATCGCTGTCCCACAACCAGGAGCCTTGGCCACGCACGAAAATCTGTTTCGGTCGTTCGACACTGGGCATCAGGCACTCGCTGGAAAAGTTGTCGCTTCTGGCCGGCAGGGAAGTGTCCATCGCCAGGTCATCAAGGCTCGGTGGCTTGCGTCGCAGGTTGAACAGATTCATCGGATAAAACCTCGTCCGAGGTTTTTTGCCTTGCCTATGTAAACACCATCGCTGTAAACGGTATTCATCGTGCTTTATGGCCCTGTAAGCCTTGTGAATGCGGTTAGACTAGGCGTAGGCAAGGCACTGAGCCATTTCGATTTCTCAGCATTTTCGATAAGTATTACTTATGGATTTCAAGCAACTGCGTTATTTCGTCGCGGTCTACGAAGAGGGCCACGTCGGTCGGGCCGCCGAGCGGCTTTCTATCTCCCAGCCAGCGTTGTCCCAGCAGATCCGCCAACTCGAACAGAACCTCGATGTGAGCCTGTTCGAACGCAGCAGCAAACGTCTGCTGCCAACCCTGGCGGCCCACACGTTGTACAACCATGCCCTGCCCTTGCTCGATGGCTTGCAACGCACGCGCGAAGCCTTGGGCAATTTCAAGGGCAAGGCGCTGCGAACCTTGGCCATTGGCGTACTGCAGACCGTCCACTCCAGCCTGGTGCCGCAAATGCTCGAACGCGTGCGCAAGGCACAGCCGCATCTGGTGGTGCAGATCTATGAACTGACCGGCCTGGAAATCGAGCGGCGACTACTCAATGGTTCGCTGGACATCGGGATCAGTTACCTGCCGCCCCGTCAGCCGGGTTTGCACGGCGTGCCGTTGTACGAAGATGAGCTGACCCTTGTCATCCCGGCGGACCATCCGTTGCGCGAATTCAAGAAGGTCTCCATGAGCCAGGCGGCCGAGTTGCCCATGTTGCTGTTGGGTGAAGAGTTCCAGGTGCGGCAGATCTGGCAGGCACAACTGGCCAGTCTTGGGCGCCGGCCGCAGGTGCAGGCCGAGCTGAACAACATGGCGGGGATTCTCGACAGCCTGCCGCACACGCGGCTGGCGACTGTGCTGCCCGGACGCTCGCAAAAGACCCATGGCGACCAAGAGTTGCTGTGGAAACCACTGAGTGAGCCGCGGGTGCCGCTGAAAGTGGGGTTGGTGTGTCGGGATGTGCAGCGGCAACAGGCTTCGCTGGCGTTGTTGCGGACATTGCTGGAAGAGGTGATGGATGAACACTTGCGTAGCCCGACGGCCCTGGATGGGTTGAGCTGAACTTTTTTGCAGGCAAAAGAAAACCCCGCCGAAGCGGGGCTTTGCAGACTGTTTCCCTGACATCCATTTCACTCCGCCGTCCTGGCAGAATCCTACGTGTCCGTGTTGTTGCTTTGCGCTTCCTGCGCGACGTCCATGTGAAGTAGATTAGCTCTGGATCCAATCTGCGCATATGGGAAAACAGCAGCACGTCATGTAAGAGAATGCTTACATGACGTTACAGAGTCAGAACTGTCCTGCGTCCAACAGGAACAACGATTCGCTTCCCRCCTTTACCGACGCGCTCAACGAGTGAATACGTGGCAGCAGACGAGCGAAATAGAACCGCGCCGTACCCAGTTTGCTCGCGTAGAAATCGTCCTGCGCTTCTTTGCCGAAGGCTGCCTTGGCCATCAGTGCCCACATGTAGGCATAGGCGGTGTAACCGAATGCTTGTAGATACTCGACCGAAGCAGCGCCGATTTCGTTCGGGTTGTTTTTCGCCCGGTCCAGCAGCCATGCGGTCAGATCGTCGAGGGTGCCCACTGCATCGTTCAGCGGTTTGGTGAACTCCGCCAAATCAGCACTGGCCGTCGCGGTGAAATGACGAATCTCGTCAGCGAACAGTTTGTAGAATGCCCCGCCGCTGCCGACGATCTTGCGCCCGACAAGGTCCAGCGCCTGAATACCATTGGTGCCTTCGTAGATCTGCGTGATACGCACGTCACGAACCAGTTGCTCCTGGCCCCACTCACGGATGTAGCCGTGGCCGCCAAAAATCTGCTGGCCATGAACTGTGGTTTCAAGCCCCAAATCGGTCAGGAATGCCTTGGCAACAGGCGTCAACAGTGCGACCAGGTCTTCTGCGCGCTTGCGGGTGGTGGCGTCTTCGCTGAACTTGGCGGTGTCCAGTTGCATCGCCACGTAAGTGGAAAATGCACGGCCGCCTTCGTTCGAGGCTTTCATGGTCAGCAGCATGCGACGCACGTCAGGGTGGACGATGATCGGGTCAGCCACTTTGTCCTTGTTCTGCGCGCCGGTCGGCGAACGGCTCTGCAGGCGGTCGCGAGCGTATTCAATGGCGTTCTGGTAGGAACGTTCACCCGAGGCCAGGCCCTGGATGCCGACACCCAGACGCTCGTAGTTCATCATGGTGAACATCGCCGCCAGGCCTTTGTTCGGCTCGCCGACCAGGTAACCCACGGCTTCGTCGAAGTTCATCACGCAGGTCGCAGACGCCTGGATACCCATCTTGTGTTCGATCGAACCACAGGTCGCCGGGTTGCGCGCACCGAGGCTGCCATCGGCATTGACCATGAACTTCGGCACCAGGAACAGCGAAATACCTTTCGGCCCTGCTGGCGCGTCTGGCAGTTTGGCCAATACCAGGTGGATGATGTTTTCGGTCAGGTCGTGCTCGCCGCCGGTGATGAAGATCTTGGTGCCGCTGACCTTGTAGGAACCGTCAGCCTGAGGTTCGGCCTTGGTGCGGATAATCCCCAGATCAGTACCGGCGTGCGGCTCGGTCAGGCACATGGAACCGGCCCAGACACCGGCGTACATGTTCGGCAGGTACGCGGCTTTCAGCTCTTCGCTGGCGTGGGCGTTGATCGACAGGCAGGCGCCGGCGGTCAGCATCGGATACAGACCGAACGACAGGCTGGCGGAGTTGACCATTTCTTCGACCTGCGCCGAAACCGCCTTGGGCATGCCCATGCCGCCGTAGGTTGGATCGCCACCGACACCGACCCAACCGCCTTCAGCGTAGGTCTGATACGCCTGTGGGAAACCGGCCGGGGTGGTGACKGCACCGTCGGCCCAGTGGCAACCTTCTTCGTCAGCCGCACGGCTCAGGGGCGCGATGCTTTTGCTGGTGACCTTGCCGGCTTCTTCCAGAATGGCTTCGACGGTTTCAGCATCGACGGTCTCGGCGAGCGCAGGCAGTTCGGCCCAGAGTTTGGCGACCTCGAAAACTTCATTGAGGACGAAGCGCATATCGCGCAGGGGCGCTTTGTAGTCAGCCATGGCAAACCTCGCAAGATCTAAACAGGTGGTTCGTAGGAATAGTGATTTCGCTGTGTCCGAGTGTACCTCAACAACTTTTACGACACATAGGGTCAGCCCATGACCGATTTGTTATTTTTAGTCACCGACCTGTTCTTCATAAAGAAGCCCGCAGCAAGGCGGGCTTCTTTATGGCCGATTTGAATGATTAAAGTGCAAACAACTCCGCCGGCAACTTCATCAAACAGTCGCTACCCGCCTCGATGGCCGCCCGATGAGCAGCCGTACGCGGCAGTAAGCGCTTGAAGTAAAACTCGCTGGTCGCCAGCTTGCCTCGGCAATAATCGGCATCACCGCTGCCCGCCTCCAACTGCGACTGAGCCACCAGCGCCATGCGTAGCCACAGGTAGCCGAGGATGATATAGCCGCAGTACATCAGGTAATCCACCGAGGCGGCGCCGACCTCATCCGGATTTTTCATYGCAGCCATGCCGATCCTGGTGGTCAATTCACCCCACTGCTGATTCAGATCGTTGAGTTGCGCCACATAACCGCCGAGTTGCGGGTGCTCAGCGTTTGCCGCACAGAACTTGTGGACGATTTTAGTGAAGCCGCGCAGCAGTTTTCCCTGACTGCCAAGGACTTTGCGCCCAAGCAGATCCAGCGCCTGAATGCCGTTGGTGCCTTCATAGATCGGCGCGATCCGGCAGTCGCGAACCAACTGCTCCATGCCCCACTCACGAATGAAACCGTGGCCGCCAAACACCTGCATGCCGAGGTTGGTCACCTCCAGCCCGGTGTCGGTCATGAAGGCTTTGCAGATCGGTGTGAGGAACGCCAGCAAATCCTCGGCGTCCTGACGCGCCGTTTCATCCGGGCTCAGGTGCGCAGCGTCCAGCAACTGTGCGGTGAAGTAAGTCAGCGCCCGGTTGCCTTCATTGAAGGCCTTCATGGTCAACAACATCCTGCGCACATCGGGATGCACGATGATCGGGTCGGCAGGTTTTTCCGGGGCTTTCGGGCCGGTCAGCGAGCGCATTTGCAGACGGTCGTTGGCGTATTTGACCGCCCCCTGGAAGCTCGCCTCCCCCAGACACAAACCTTGCATGCCGGTGCCGAGCCGCGCGTGGTTCATCATGGTGAACATGCAGTTCAGGCCCTTATTCGGCTCACCGATCAAGAAGCCCTTGGCATCGTCGAAATTCAGCACGCAGGTGGCCGAGGCCTTGATGCCCATTTTGTGTTCGATCGAACCGCAGGAAACGCCGTTGCGCTCGCCTGCMTCACCCTCGGCATTGGGTAGGAATTTGGGCACGATAAACAGCGAAATACCTTTGGTCCCCGCTGGCGCGTCCGGCAATTTGGCCAGCACCAGATGAATGATGTTGTCACTCATGTCGTGCTCACCGGCGGAGATGAATATCTTGCTGCCAGAGATCGCGTAACTGCCATCGGCCTGAGGCACGGCGCGGGTCTTGATGATGCCCAGATCGGTGCCGCAATGAGCTTCGGTCAGGCACATGGTGCCGGTCCATTGGCCTGCGGTGAGCTTGCTCAGGTAGGTCTGTTTCTGTTCTTCAGTGCCATGGGCATGGATGGCCGACATCGCACCGTGGGTCAGGCCGGGGTACATGCCCCAGGACGTGTTACTGGAGCCGACCATTTCGCTGATGACCAGCCCCAAGGAACTTGGCAAGCCCTGGCCGCCGTAAGCCGGGTCCGCCGCCAGACCATGCCAGCCGCCTTCCACGTATTGTGCGAATGCTTGCTTGAAGCCTGTAGGCGTTGTGACCACACCGTTGTCGAAATGGCAGCCTTCTTCGTCGCCGCTGCGGTTCAGCGGTGCGAGAACGTTCTCACAGAATTTCGCGCCTTCTTCGAGAATCGCATTGACCATGTCCGGGCTGGCATCGGAGGCCCCCAGCGCGGCGTAGTTGCTGTGAAAATCAAACACGTGATCGATCAGAAAGCGCATGTCGCGCAGGGGAGCTTTGTACTCGGGCATGTTCATTTCTCCGGCAGCAGATGGCTCAAACCTACCGCCGTGCATCACACCTCACAATCACAGTCCAGACGCTGAATGCGCCATCATCACTCAACCCGCAGCGGCGTCCATGCGCACTGCGCCACGGCGGTTCTGACCGAAGGCCATCACACAGTTTCGCCCCGCGCCCTTGGCGCTGTAGAGCGCTTGGTCGGCGGATTTGAGCACTTCTTCGGGGGTGCGTTGTTCCAGGCGTTCGGCGACGCCGATGCTGACGGTGACCGAAACACTCGAGGCACCCGAACCCGCGCGACGCTGGCGCCCCTGCTGGTCATCCTGGGGACGGCTGTCCTGATTGCGCAGCTGGATGTTGTAAGTGGCAATGGATTCGCGGATGACCTCCAGATGCGGCATGCACTCTTCGAGGGTCTTGCCTGCGAACACCAAGGCAAATTCCTCACCGCCGTAGCGATATGCCCTACCGCCACCACTGATTTTCGACAGCTTGCTGGCGACCAGACGCAACACTTGGTCGCCGACATCGTGGCCGTGGGTGTCGTTGAATTTCTTGAAGTGATCGACGTCGCTCATCGCCAGCACGTAATTGCGCCCCAGCCGTTGCATGCGCTCGTTCAGGGCGCGGCGCCCCGGCAGGCCGGTGAGTTCGTCGCGGAAAGCCATCTGATAGGCCTCATGGGCAACCGCGGCGGCAATCATCAACATCACCTGGCTGCACATGATGTTGAGGGTGAAGGGCAGGATGAAGGTTTTCGGCAACATCCAGAACAATCCCAACAGCCCCACCAATTGCGCAGCGTGCAAAGGTCTTGGGTTGCGCCAGTATTGCCAGGCCAATAACAGGAACGAGGCGACGAACACGGGATAAGACAATTGGATCAGGCTCATCCACGCACCATGCAACGCCGGCCAGCGGATCTCCGACAGCCACATCAGCAGCGCCTGTGGGTAACTTTGCTCCAGCCCCAGCGCCACACTGCCGAACGCCAGCAACACAGCGAAACGCGCCACCATGTCCTGGAACAGGTGAGTACGCTCTTGCCAGGCAGCGAACAAGCCAAACAGCAACGGCAACAACAGACAGCACAGATGGAACACCACCGCGGCGTCTTCACGAACCTTGCCGTTGTCGCGGTAATAGTCAGTCTGGGTGTCGAGCAGGAAGTAGGCGATGTACACCGTGACCATCAGAAACAGTTCACGCTGACGTCTATAAACCGCGCAATACGCACCGCCGAGCAACAGCACCAGAGTGGGCAGAACGTTGAACAGCGAAGTGAAGAAGACGTTGAGATCCTTGACGTAGGCAGCCGCAAGCCCCGCGAGCAACAACAGCAGCGATGGCAAAAAATGGCTGACACGTACAGCGGAAGAACGCGGCAAGGGTAAAGCTCCGACCCGGCAAACAAAGATGGCATTGTGCCTGCATTTGGCGCAGCTAAGCACGTGCAACGTGACAGGCGTCACATCGCAGCCTCTTTAACGGCAGCAAAGTCGTTCTTCTTAGCGTTTTAGTCAGGAATATTTAAAGACGTGATCGTTTGCGTCAGGCATAAAAAAGCCGCTGCTTCCGAAGAAGCAGCGGCTTTGTGAAGAGACTGCGTAGGGCTTAGTAACCCAGTGCGAAGTCTTCTTCTTTCATGTCCATCAGGTTGTTGGCGCCCGACAGCATGGTTGCAACGTGAGTGCGGGTACGCGGCAGGATGCGCTGGAAGTAGAAGCGCGCAGTCTGCAGCTTGGCGGTGTAGAACGCCTCTTCAGTGGTGCCGGCAGCCAGTTTCTCGGCCGCCAGACGCGCCATGTCAGCCCAGAAGTAGGCCAGGCAGGCGTAACCGGAGTACATCAGGTAGTCCACGGATGCTGCGCCGACTTCTTCGCGATCTTTCATGGCCGCCATACCGACCTTCATGGTCAGCTCGCCCCATTCTTTGTTCAGCGCAGCCAATGGCTCGACGAACTCTTTGACCGCGTCATTGCCTTCGTTGCTCTGGCAGAACTTGTGGACGATCTTGGTGAAGCCCTTGAGCGCTTCGCCTTGAGTCATCAGCACTTTACGGCCCAGCAGGTCGAGTGCCTGGATGCCGGTGGTGCCTTCGTACAGCATCGAAATACGGCTGTCGCGAACGTTCTGCTCCATGCCCCACTCGGCGATGAAGCCGTGGCCACCGTAGATCTGCACGCCGTGGTTGGCGGATTCGAAACCGACTTCAGTCATGAAGGCTTTGGCGATCGGCGTCATGAAGGCCAGCAATGCGTCGGCTTTCTTCTTCTCTTCTTCATCGACGCCGTATTTGACGATGTCAACTTGCTTGGCGGTGAAGTAAACCATCGCACGGTTGCCTTCGGCGAACGCCTTCATGGTCAACAGCATGCGACGAACATCAGGGTGAACGATGATCGGGTCAGCGRCTTTGTCCGGCGCTTTCGGGCCAGTCAGGGAGCGCATTTGCAGGCGATCGCGAGCGTATTTCAGGCCGCCCTGGAAGCCGATCTCGGCGTGTGCCAGACCTTGCAGCGCGGTACCCAGACGTGCGGTGTTCATAAAGGTGAACATGCAGTTCAGGCCTTTGTTCGCCGGGCCGATCAGGTAACCGGTGGCCGCGTCGAAGTTCATCACGCAGGTGGCGTTGCCGTGGATGCCCATCTTGTGTTCCAGGGAACCGCAGCTCACAGCGTTGCGCGCGCCGATCGAGCCATCTGCGTTCGGCAGGAATTTCGGCACGATGAACAGCGAGATGCCTTTGGTGCCGGCAGGTGCGTCCGGCAGACGTGCCAGAACGATGTGGACGATGTTGTCGGCCATGTCGTGCTCACCGGCCGAGATGAAGATCTTGGTGCCGGACACTTTGTAGGAGCCGTCGGCCTGAGGTTCGGCCTTGGTGCGCAACATGCCCAGGTCAGTGCCGCAGTGCGGCTCGGTCAGGCACATGGTGCCGGTCCATTCGCCGGAAACCAGTTTGGTCAGGTAAGCCTCTTGCTGCTCAGGCGTGCCGTGCTCGGAAATAGTGTTCATCGCGCCATGGGACAGGCCTGGGTACATGCCCCACGACCAGTTGGCCTCGCCAACCATTTCGCTGACAGCCAGGCCCAGAGACTCCGGCAGGCCCTGGCCGCCGTGCTCTACATCGTGGGCCAGGCTAGGCCAGCCGCCTTCGACGAATTGCTTGTAGGCTTCTTTGAAACCGGTCGGGGTTTTAACGCCCGACTCGCTCCAGGTGCAGCCTTCGGTGTCACCCACGCGGTTCAGCGGAGCCAGCACCTGCTCACAAAACTTGGCGCCTTCTTCGAGAATGG
>NZ_JBFTMK010000031.1:0-16622 GCF_056396965.1 Pseudomonas sp. 05N434 | reverse complement strand
GTGTGCGGGACGATGGTGGCGTAGGTTTGCTTGATGTCCCACGGGCAGCCGTACTGCGGGTCGCGCAGACGGTTCATCAGGTGCAGCAGGTCTTCAAGTGAATACATCAATCAATCTCTGCGAGAACCTGTGGGAACCTGACTTGTCGGATCGCCGCACCGCCGCGATCCGACAAGCCAGCCCCACAAAAGCTTGGCGGCCACAAAAAAGTGAACGCCTTACGGTGTGCGGTTACGGCGGGTTTCGATGATGTTCGGCAACTGGGAGATCCGCCCCAGCAACCGCCCCAGCGCATCCAGCCCCGGAATCTCGATGGTCAGGGACATCAACGCAGTGTTGTCCTCTTTGTTCGAGCGGGTGTTGACCGCCAGCACGTTGATCCGCTCGTTGAGCAGCACCTGCGACACGTCACGCAGCAGACCGGAACGGTCGTAAGCGCGAATGATGATGTCCACCGGATAGGTGAGCACCGGCACCGGCCCCCAGCTGACCTGGATGATCCGCTCCGGCTCGCGCCCGGCCAGTTGCAGCACCGAGGCGCAGTCCTGACGGTGGATGCTCACGCCACGGCCCTGGGTGATGTAACCGACGATGGCGTCCCCCGGCAACGGCTGGCAGCAGCSGGCSATMTGGKKCATCAGGTTGCCGACGCCCTGGATCTGGATATCGCCGCGCTTGCCCGGTTTATAGCCGGTGGCTTTGCGCGGGATCAACTCCAGCTGTTCGTTGCCGCGTTCCGGCTCGACCAGTTGCTGCGCCAGGTTCACCAGTTGCGCCAGGCGCAAATCGCCTGCGCCCAACGCAGCGAACATGTCCTCGGCGGTCTTCATGTTGGCCTTTTCGGCCAACTTGTCGAAATCCACCTGCGGCAGGCCGAGGCGATTGAGTTCGCGCTCGATCAAGGTTTTACCGGCCGCAACGTTCTGATCGCGGGCTTGCAGCTTGAACCAGTGAACAATCTTCGCCCRCGCCCGTGACGTGGTGATGTAGCCCAGGTTCGGGTTCAGCCAGTCGCGGCTCGGAGTGCCGTGCTTGCTGGTGATGATCTCGACCTGTTCACCGGTTTGCAGGCTGTAGTTGAGCGGCACGATGCGCCCGTTGATCTTGGCGCCGCGGCAGTTGTGACCGATTTCGGTGTGCACGCGGTAAGCGAAGTCCAGCGGTGTCGCGCCCTTCGGCAAGTCGATGGCATGACCGTCGGGAGTGAAGATATAAACCCGGTCCGGCTCGATATCGACCCGCAGCTGTTCGGCAAGGCCGCCGATATCGCCCAGCTCTTCGTGCCACTCGAGAACCTGACGCAGCCAGGAGATTTTCTCTTCGTAGTGGTTCGAGCCGGACTTGACGTCGGTGCCCTTGTATCGCCAGTGCGCGCAAACCCCCAGCTCGGCTTCTTCGTGCATGGCGTGGGTGCGGATCTGCACTTCCAGCACCTTGCCTTCAGGGCCGATCACCGCGGTGTGCAGCGAGCGGTAGCCGTTCTCTTTCGGGTTGGCGATGTAGTCGTCGAACTCTTTCGGGATGTGCCGCCACAGGGTGTGGACGATGCCGAGCGCGGTGTAGCAGTCGCGCATTTCCGGCACCAGCACGCGAACGGCGCGCACGTCGTAGATCTGGCTGAACTCCAGACCCTTGCGCTGCATTTTGCGCCAGATCGAATAGATGTGTTTGGCCCGGCCGCTGATGTCAGCCTCGACGCCGGTGGCCTGCAACTCGTTCTTGAGCTGGGTCATCACATCGCTGATGAAGCGCTCGCGATCCAGCCGTCGCTCATGGAGCAACTTGGCGATCTGCTTGTACTGGTCGGGCTCAAGGTAACGGAAGGACAAGTCCTCCAGCTCCCACTTGATATGACCGATACCGAGGCGGTGAGCCAGCGGCGCGTAGATGTCGAAGACTTCACGGGCGACGCGGTTACGCTTCTCGTCATCGGCGGTTTTTACCGCACGGATCGCACAGGTGCGCTCGGCCAGTTTGATCAGCGCGACGCGCACGTCGTCGACCATGGCCACGAGCATCTTGCGCAGGTTTTCCACCTGGCCTTGGGTGCCCATCACCATGGATTTACGCGGACTCAGACTGTCGCTGATCGCCGCCATGCGTTGCACGCCGTCAATCAGTTTGGCGACCACCGGGCCGAAGCGCTGGCTGACCGCCGGCAACTGGATCTGGCCTTCGCGCACGCCGCGGTACAAGACTGCCGCGACCAACGAATCCTGATCGAGTTTGAGGTCGGCGAGAATCTCGGCGATCTCAAGGCCGGTGCGGAAACTCGAGGTCCCTTCGGACCACAGGTTTTTCGCCGCATTGGCTTGTTGTTCGGCCTCGCGAGCGAACTCGCAGGCTTCTTTCAAGGCTTTGCGATCCAGTGCCGTATCGATACTGACCGCGTGATCGAGCCAAGCCTCGAGATTGATACTGCCGTCAGTGTTGATCGGCTGGTGTGCTCTCACCTGTACCATCTTGCTTTACCTTCCCTACGACGCAGATTCAATGCGTCAAATCGCTGACCTTCATTGTCCGGGCGCCCCGCCGGGCTGATGCGTGGCGGCACGGACGGTCAGTCGGACCAGACGAGCCATCCTAGCTCGCTTCAAATAACGCCATGGCCTCGACATGCGCCGTTTGAGGAAACATATCGAGAATCCCGGCACGTTTTAACCGGTAGCCCTGCTTGATCAATTCGACCGTGTCGCGCGCCAGAGTTGCAGGGTTGCACGACACATAAACCAATCGTTCGGCACCCAGGGACGCAAGCTTGCGCACCACCTCGAAAGCACCGTCGCGAGGTGGGTCCAAGAGTACCGCACAAAAGCCTTCGCTGGCCCATTCGGCATCAGCCAAAGGCTGGGATAAATCGGCCTGAAAAAATTTCGCGTTATGCAAATTATTACTAGCGGCGTTCGCGGCGGCCCGCTCGACCATGGCCTGCACACCTTCCACCGCCACCACTTCACGAACGGTCCTGGCCAGCGGCAAGGCAAAGTTGCCCAACCCGCAGAACAGGTCCAGAACCCGCTCATCGGCTTTCGGCGCCAACCATTCCAGCGCCTGAGCGATCATCGCTTCGTTGACCCCGGCGTTGACCTGGATGAAATCTCCAGGCCGATACGCCAGATTCAAGTCCCACGGTTCAAGGCGATAGCCCAGGGCCTGATCGGCGTCGACCGGTTGCGGCTCGCCGTCGCCATGCAGCCACAACTGGGCCTCATGGAGCGCGCAGAATTCCTTGAGGATCGTCATATCGGCTTCGGACAACGGCGCCATGTGCCGCAGCAATACCGCCAATGACGAACCGCTGAACAATTCCACATGCCCCAGTGCCTGAGGTTTGCTCAAGCGCCGCAGCATATCCGGCAAGCAGGTCATGATCGGCTGCAAGGGCTGTACCAGCACCGGGCACTCGTTGATGGCAACGATGTCCTGGCTGCCGGCAGCGCGGAAACCGACTTCGAGTTTTTTCGCCTTCATGTCCCAACGCACCGCCACCCGGGCACGACGCCGGTAGCCGAATTCCGGACCGCTCAATGGCGCAGCCCACTCTTCGGGTTCGACGCCGGCAACCCTCGACAATTGCTCGGCGAGCATGCGCTGTTTCAGGGCGAGTTGTTCGTTGTGGGGCAGATGCTGCACGCTGCAACCACCGCAGCGACCGGCATGGGCGCACGGTGCCGGGCGGCGCAATTGGCTGGCCTGGAACACCCGCTCGGTACGCGCCTCGACCACTTTACCGTGGGCACCCAAGACCCGCGCCTCGACCTCTTCACCGGCCAAGGCGCCRATGACGAACCAGGTGCGACCTTCAAAAAATGCGATACCGCGACCGTCATTAACCAGGCGCTCGATGGTCAAACGCTGCTTTTTGCCGGTCGGGACTTGCGGGGCCTTGCTGCCGCCCGTGGGCTGAAAGCGCAGGCCTCTCTCTTGCTTGGCCATCAGTTGGCCGCGTCGAAAATGCCGGTCGACAGGTAACGGTCGCCACGGTCACAGATGATCGCGACAATCACCGCGTTTTCAACTTCTTTGGACAGGCGCAGCATCGCCGCCACGGCACCGCCCGAAGACACGCCGCAGAAAATGCCTTCTTCGCGCGCCAGACGACGGGTCACGTCCTCGGCCTCGCTTTGCGCCATGTCGACGATCCGGTCCACGCGATCAGCCTGATAAATCTTTGGCAGGTATTCCTGCGGCCAGCGGCGGATGCCCGGAATTGCCGAGCCTTCCATGGGTTGCAGACCGATGATCTGCACGTTCTCGTTCTGTTCTTTCAGGTAGCGCGAGACACCCATGATGGTGCCGGTGGTGCCCATCGAGCTGACGAAATGCGTGATGGTGCCCTGGGTCTGACGCCAGATTTCCGGACCGGTGGTGGTGTAGTGCGCCTCGGGGTTGTCACCGTTGGCGAACTGATCGAGCACCTTGCCACGGCCTTCGGCTTCCATTCGCTGGGCGAGGTCGCGCGCGCCTTCCATGCCTTCTTCCTGGCTGACCAGAATCAGCTCGGCGCCATAGGCCGTCATCGCGGCTTTACGCTCGGCGCTGGAGTTGTCCGGCATGATCAGGATCATCTTGTAACCCTTGATCGCGGCGGCCATGGCCAGGGCAATCCCGGTGTTACCCGAAGTCGCTTCGATCAGCGTGTCGCCGACGTGGATCTGCCCGCGCAATTCGGCGCGGGTGATCATCGACAGCGCCGGACGATCCTTGACCGAACCCGCCGGGTTGTTCCCTTCGAGCTTGAGCAAAAGCGTGTTGCTGGTGACGCCAGGCAGGCGCTGCAAACGGACCAGCGGAGTGTTGCCGACGCAATCGGCGATGGTTGGGTACTGCAAGGTCATGGCGTATTCGCAATCCGGACTGCGGGGGCGCCTATCATACCGGCAAACGTGCGCAGGCCATATCACGCAAAGTAAGGGGCTTATGGCTTATGGGAATAAGCAGTTCACTCCTCTTCTCCTTGTGCAATATTCAATGCATAAAACTCATGCAATTTGGCCTGCAGCAGCTGTTTGTCCGGAAGCTGGACCTGGTATTCAGCGATCAACGCTGGCGACAGGCTGCGGTTAAGGGCGTATTCGACCACTTCGTCATCCTTACTGGCGCAGAGCAACACACCGATGGCCGGGTTTTCGTGGGGTTTGCGCTCCTTGCGATCCAGCGCTTCCAAATAGAAACTCGAGCATGTAGGCGTCGCGGAATATCTCAAGCGCTGCCGGGTGGGCTTGTCTCAGCACTGCTGAGATTTTTGCTGGTTGGGTCACGCTTCGTTCAAACAGTGCGGTTTTGAACTGACGCTCTAGTTCGCGCTTCGACCATTTTCCTGAACTGCCAAACGCACGTAGAACTCCCGCTCTTCCGGCCGTTTACTCTGGCTGAAAATGATCAGGTTATGCGACCAGGACAATTGTCGCACCAGTGGTGCGACTTTCTCTTCAGCGTGATAAGTCTCATAGAACTGGCGCATGCGAAACAAGTTCGACCGGGTAAACCCGCGCAACCCCGGTTGAGTCTGAGCCAGATGCTCAGCCAGTTGGCTGACCACAGAATCGCCCCACTCAGCCTGTTCCAGCTTGCGGCTGATGTAAGCACCGACCTGCCAATACAGCTCGATCAACTGGGTATTCACCGCCTGCATGGCCTGCTGTTTGGCATTTTGAATCAGCGCAAGCACTTCATTGAAACGGTCGTCGTGTGCGTTGCCGGGGACGCTGGATGCATTCATACCGAACTCCTGGAGGACGAGGAAAAACGCGAGTCTATTCCGTCAAGTCAGGCTTAAGGTGTCGGCGATACCCTTTAAGAAAGGTCGTACAAAATAACGGGAACGCTCCGGCAAAATCAGCAAGCCTCTTCGCGGCCGGGGTTGATCACGCAATTTGTGGTCGACACATATCAATTGTGGGAGCGGGGGCGTCATCATTGTCGCCATGGAGATCAGCCAATAACAGCATATTCAGTCGTAAGCCCCGCCCTGCATTCTCCGCCCAAAGCCGCCCGCCCTGCCGCTGCACCGCATTCCTCGCAATGCTCAACCCCAATCCGAACCCACCATCCCCCGGCCGTGAACCGTCGAGCCGGATGAACGGCGAGAAGATTCGCTCAAGATCCTCGTCAGCCACCCCACCGCCCTCGTCCTCCAGCCACAGGTGCCAAAAGTCGCCATCACGCCGGCCATCGAACATCACGACACCGCCCTGCGGTGAATGACGAATGGCATTGCGCAGAATGTTTTCCAGCGCCTGGGCCAGGGTATTGAGATGGCCGCGCACCCAGCAGGAGGCATCCACCGCACAGTGCAACTGACTCGCCGGCCAGCTGCTTTCATAGCAAGCGTTTTCCGTGAGCATTTCCCACAAGGCCTGGACCTGGATCGCTTCATCGGGCAAAGACGTGCGCTCGGTGTCGAGCCAGGCCAGTTGCAGCGCATCCTCGACCAGGCGCTGCATGCCGTCGACTTCCCGGCTAATGCGCTCGCGCAATTGCTCCAGGTCCTGCTCACTTTCACAGGCCACCCGCAACCGGCTGAGCGGCGTGCGCAATTCGTGGGACAGATCGCGCAGCAATTGCTGTTGCAGGAGCACCGTGCGGCCCGGCGCGTCAGACCACTTCATCGACCGCACTCAATACGTACCCTTTGCCCCAAACCGTGCGCACTTCACGCTCGGTGTAACCGATGGCCTTGAGCTTGCGGCGAATCTGACTGATGTGCATGTCGAGGCTGCGGTCATGGGGCGCATAACCGCGCTGCAATACCTGCTGATAAAGGAACGCCTTGCTCAACACTTCATCGTCGTTGCGGTTCAGCGTGTCCAGCAAGCGGTACTCGCTGCGGGTCAGGCCGGCCGCGAGTTCACCACAAAAGACCTCGCCCAGTTCATCGTCAAAACGCAGGCAGTCCGTCGCAGGGGGCGTCGGTATCGGCGCTGGTCGACGGTCGAACGCCACCCGCCGCAGGATCGCTTCGATGCGCACCCGCAACTCGGCCATGCTGAAAGGCTTGGGCAGGTAATCGTCGGCCCCGAGGCGAAAACCACTGATGCGATCCGCCTCGGCACCCAGCGCCGACATCAGCACCACTGGCGTGGAATGGCTCTGGCGCAATTGGGTCAGCACCGCCAGGCCATCGAGCCCCGGCAACAGAATATCCATCAACACCACATCGAAGGCCTGCTGGCGCGCAATCGCCAGGCCTTCCTGCCCGTTCTGGCACCAGGTCACCTGAAAACCGCAGCGCCCCAGATGCTCATGAACATAAGCACCGAGCACTGGATCGTCTTCGATAGAGAGGATGCGAGGATGGCCAATCGCGATGGGAGTCATGAGTATCTGCAAATAATTCTCAATTGCTGATTATTCAAGATTGCCTCTCCAGGGGCAACCCAAGGTTTGTCTCCCAGGACCAAAGCATTGAACTGACCGACGAATGACGACATCAATTTGACGAAGATTGCCCGCATGCAAATCGCTACACTGCGCAGGTGGCGCGTGCCGGACGCATGTGCAGGTCAATAAACAGCTGGATGCAGGAGAGATGCGTGCTCAAGAAACTGGGAATTAAAGGCCGCGTGCTGTTACTGACCCTGTTGCCGACCACCCTGATGGCGTTGGTCCTGGGCGGCTATTTCACCTGGATGCAGCAATCGGACCTGCAAGCCCAGCTCATGCAACGCGGCGAAATGATCGCCGAACAGCTGGCACCGTTGGTGGCCCCGGCCATGGGTCGCAAAGACAACGAGCTGCTGGAGCGCATCGCCACCCAGTCCCTGGAACAGACCGACGTGCGCGCGGTGACCTTCCTCGCCCCCGACCGCACGCCGCTGGCCCATGCCGGCCCGACCATGCTCAATCAGGCGCCCCTGGGCAACGGTTCACAGTTGCTGCGCCGCAGTGGCAATGACGCCACGCGTTACCTGCTGCCGGTGTTCGGCAAGCACCGCAACCTGGCTGGTGACCTGATCCCCGATGAAGCCGACCGCCTGCTGGGCTGGGTCGAACTCGAACTGTCCCACAACGGCATGCTGCTGCGCGGCTACCGCAGCCTGTTCGCCAGCCTGCTGCTGATCGGCGGAGGCCTGGCCGGTGCGGCGCTGCTGGCGTTACGCATGGGCCGAACCATCAATCGGCCATTGAGCCAGATCAAACAGGCCGTGGCGCAACTCAAGGACGGTCACCTGGAAACCCGCCTGCCGCCCCTCGGCAGCCAGGAACTGGATGAACTGGCGTCCGGCATCAACCGCATGGCCGGGACGCTGYAGAACGCTCAGGAAGAATTGCAAAACAGCGTCGACCAGGCCACCGAAGACGTGCGTCAGAATCTGGAAACCATCGAAATACAGAACATCGAGCTGGACCTGGCGCGCAAGGAAGCCCTGGAGGCGAGCCGGATCAAGTCCGAGTTCCTGGCCAACATGAGCCATGAAATCCGCACGCCGCTCAACGGCATTCTCGGCTTCACGCACCTGCTGCAAAAAAGCGAACTGACGCCGCGCCAGCTCGATTACCTGGGCACCATCGAAAAGTCCGCCGACAGCCTGCTGGGGATCATCAACGAGATTCTCGATTTCTCGAAAATCGAGGCCGGCAAACTGGTGCTCGACCATATTCCGTTCAACCTGCGCGACCTGCTGCAAGACACCCTGAACATCCTCGCCCCGGCCGCCCACGCCAAAGAGCTTGAGCTGGTGAGCCTGGTTTATCGCGATACGCCACTGTCGCTGGTGGGCGATCCGTTGCGACTCAAGCAGATCCTCACCAACCTTGTGAGCAATGCGATCAAGTTCACCCGCGAAGGCACCATCGTCGCCCGGGCGATGCTCGAAGAAGAGCATGAAGACAGCGTGCAACTGCGCATCAGCATTCAGGACACCGGCATCGGTCTGTCGAACCAGGACGTGCGCGCCCTGTTCCAGGCCTTCAGCCAGGCCGATAACTCGCTCTCCCGACAACCCGGCGGCACCGGCCTCGGATTGGTGATTTCCAAACGGCTGATCGAACAAATGGGCGGCGAGATCGGCGTCGACAGCACGCCGGGCGAAGGCTCGGAATTCTGGATCAGCCTGAGCCTGCCCAAAACCCGCGACGACGCCGAAGACCTGCCCGGCCCACCGTTGCTCGGGCAGCGGGTGGCTGTCCTGGAAAACCATGAACTGGCCCGTCAGGCATTGCAGCATCAACTGGAAGACTGCGGCCTGAGCGTCACGCCGTTCAATACCCTGGAAAGCCTGGCCAATGGCGTGACCGGCGCTCACCAGACCGATCAGGCAATCGGCTTGGCGGTGCTCGGCATCACCAGCAACGACATGCCGCCGGAGYGCCTCAACCAGCACATCTGGGACCTTGAACACCTGGGCTGCAGAGTGTTGGTGCTGTGCCCGACCACCGAACTGACGCTGTTCCATCTCTCGGTGCCCAACCCCCACAGCCAGCTCCAGTCCAAACCCGCCTGCACCCGCAAGCTGCGTCGGGCCCTGTCTGATCTGGTCAACCCGCGCCAGCAGCGCAGCGACCCCGCCGAGCCCGTTTCCAGCCGCGCGCCGAAGGTCCTTTGCGTGGACGACAACCCGGCCAACCTGCTGCTGGTGCAAACCCTGCTCGAAGACATGGGCGCCAAGGTGCTCGCGGTAGAAAGCGGTTACGCCGCGGTCAAGGCCGTACAGAACGAGACTTTCGATCTGGTGTTGATGGACGTGCAAATGCCCGGCATGGATGGGCGCCAAAGCACCGAAGCCATTCGCCAATGGGAAAGCGAGCGGCATTGCACGCCACTGCCGGTCGTGGCCCTCACCGCCCATGCGATGGCCAATGAAAAACGCGCATTGCTGCAAAGCGGCATGGACGACTACCTGACCAAACCCATCAGCGAACGGCAACTGGCGCAAGTGGTGTTGAAATGGACGGGCCTGGCGCTGCGCAATCAGGGTCCGGAGCGTAATAGCGATAACAACAGCGGTCATGAACTGCAGGTGCTGGACCACGAAGAAGGCCTGCGCCTGGCGGCCGGCAAGGCCGATCTGGCGGCGGACATGCTGGCCATGCTGCTGGCCTCCCTGGAAGCCGACCGCGAGGCCATCCGCGTGGCCCGTGAAGCCAACGACCAGAACGCCCTGATCGAGCGGGTCCATCGCCTGCACGGGGCAACCCGTTATTGCGGCGTCCCGCAACTGCGCGCCGCCTGCCAGCGCAGCGAAACCCTGCTCAAGCAACAGGACCCGAAAGCCCCCGTCGCGCTGGAAGAACTCGAACGCGCCATCAATCGCCTCGCGGCCCATGCGCGCATCAATGCCTGATGCAGCGCAATAACGCAGGAAGGCCTGAACGCTAAGCTTAAACCCTATGGCAGCTGCCGAAGGCTGCTACGGGGTTTGAGACTTCCAGGAGGACAGCATGCGCACGATTCTTTTCAGCAGCCAGACCTACGACCGCGAGAGTTTTCTCGCCGCCGTCCTGCCTGCCGGCATCGAACTGCATTTCCAGCCGGCACGACTGAGCCTCGACACGGCGGCGCTGGCCGAGCATCACGAGGTGGTCTGCGCCTTCATCAACGATGACCTCAGCGCCCCGGTGCTTGAACGCCTGGCAGCAGGCGGCACACGCCTGATCGCCCTGCGCTCGGCCGGTTACAACCATGTCGACCTCGCGGCGGCGAAGCACCTGGGGCTGACGGTTGTGCGGGTCCCGGCGTACTCGCCCCACGCCGTGGCCGAACACGCGGTGGCGTTGATCCTGGCGCTCAACCGCCGTCTGCACCGCGCCTACAACCGTACCCGCGAGGGCGATTTCAGCCTGCACGGGTTGACCGGTTTCGACCTGGTGAACAAGACCGTCGGCGTGGTCGGCACCGGGCAGATCGGCGCGACCTTTGCGAAGATCATGCACGGCTTCGGCTGCCAATTGCTGGCCTATGATCCCTATCCGAACCCACAGGTCGAAGCCCTCGGCGCGCGCTACCTGAGCTTGCCGCAACTGCTGGCCGAGTCTCAGATCATCAGCCTGCATTGCCCGCTCAACGAGCAGAGCAAACATTTGATCAACCGCGAGTCACTGGCGCACATGCAGCCCGGCGCGATGTTGATCAACACCGGGCGTGGCGGTCTGGTGGACACGCCGGCGCTGATCGACGCATTGAAAAACGGCCAATTGGGCTATCTGGGACTCGATGTCTATGAAGAGGAGGCGCAGTTGTTCTTCGAGGACCGCTCCGACCTGCCACTGCAAGACGATGTGCTGGCGCGCCTGCTGACCTTTCCGAACGTGATCATCACCGCACACCAGGCCTTCCTCACTCGCGAAGCCCTGGGCGCGATTGCCGCGACAACTTTGCAGAACATCGCGGCCTGGGCGGCCGGTTCGCCACACAATCAGGTCGAGCGCTGAACGGCTCAGGCCTTGGACAAGAGGATCATCAGGCCCAGCCAGCCGAAGCCCAGCAAGCGCTGCCCCAGCGAATGCCCGCGACGCAGCAGGAACCAGACAAAAAACGGCGGCAGAAAGAAAATCATCAGTTTCAGCCAGAGTTCCACCGGACGCGGTCCATTGAGCACCGGTGCCGGGACCTCAGCCTGGATTTCGGTTTTTCGTTTACGCCCGAACGCAGCCGGGGTCACCCGAGGCACACTCTCATTGCTCGGCAAACGCCCGAAAGAAAGCGGTGCTTCCACAGGCGCTGCCGTCGAAGTGGCCGCTTGCACCGTTGCCGCAGGCGCACCGCAATGAATGCAAGCAGGCGCCGTGGAGCTGATGCTTTGCTTGCACTCGTAACATTCGATCAACGCCATTTCTGTTCCTTAGAGATGCAAAAGTGGCAGTTTGCCATGGATTAGCAGGCAATTTGAACCTGATCGAAGGTCACATGCCCACGCCATGCTGCGCTGATGCCCGTGCTAGCATATCGCGCATATTTGGAGGACCCATGGTCGAACACGATTTCCGCTACAGCCTGATGAACCCGCAACACACCCTCACCGAATGCCGCGCCCTGGTGCCGGGGCGTTATCAAGTCACCGGCAACGGTGGCTCGATTCGCAATAACGACGTGCTGGTAGTGACCCTCAAAGGCAGCAAGGACTTGTCCATGCGCCTGACCGTCGAAACGGTTCGCCACCTGATCAACCCGCCCGGCCAATGGGTCGCGGTGGCCAGTGGTCCGGTGTTCGGCGAACTGGCGATCCACACCTGGAAAGTCAACTGCGACAGCTGCGCCAAAGAGCTGAGCTTCGAGTTCGCGGTCGACGCCAAGCTGGGCAACAAGGCTGAAAAACCGGCCGCCACCGCACGGATTGCCGAGCTGGGCTGGACCGCAGCCGGCGAAAAACACCTGTGCCCGAAGTGCCAGGAGCCTGCGTGATGAAACGCCTTGCTCTGACCACGATGGTCGGTGCCAGCCTGCTGGGCTGCGCCGCCGAGCCGGTAAAGTTGCAACAGAACCGCAGTTACATTCTGGAGTGGATCGGCGAACGTCCGCTGATGGACTACAGCCACCTGACCATCACGCTCGGTGACGACGGTCGGGCCTACGGTAACGGCGGCTGCAACCACTGGTTCGCGCCGTATTCCCTGGAAGGTGAAAAGCTCAGCTTCGGCAAGATCGGCAGTACCCGCAAACTCTGCGCGCCGGCGTTGATGGAGCAGGAAAAACGCTTCCTGCAGGCGCTGGAAAACGTCCAGCGCTGGGACGTCTCACCGATTGACCAGATGCGCTTCTGGCCGGCCGAAGGCAAGCCATTGCGTTGGTGGCTTGAAGAGGGGTGATTGCCCCTCGTTTGTAGCCAAGTGACTTGTGGCGWGGGGGCAAGCCCCCTCGCCACAAAGCTCCCTCGCCACAGGCGGTGCTCGGTCAGTTGGTCGCCTGCAACGCCTCAAGCTTCGCCATCACCCCCGACGCCGTCTGCTCGCCCATCAACTGTTCCCGCACCTTGCCCTTGTTATCAATGATGTAAGTCACTGGCAGCGCCTCACTGCGCGGCAATTCGAAAAGGTCGGCCGGATCCTGGGCCAGCACGGTGAACTTGATCCCCAGTTTCTCACTGGCGCCTTTGAGCTCTTCGCCCTGCACATTGTCGAAGTTGACCCCGAACACGCCGATCTTCTTGCCCTGGAGCTGCTCGGCCAACACATTCAACTGTGGGATTTCGGTCCGGCACGGGCTGCACCACTCGGCCCAGTAATTGAGCACCAGCCATTGTTTATCCAGACGCTCGGCGGCGACCTTGTGACCATTCTGGTCGATGCCATAGTCGTTGCCACAGCCCCCCAGCAATAACGCCCCCATGATCGCCAATGCTGCTGCCAGTCGCCTTGTCATGTCTCAATCCTTGTCAAAAATAGAATGCACCTGCGACCCATCGCCTCCCAAGGTTCTGGATTACGCGCCGCACAGTTAGAATAGCCGCCACTTTACGCAAGAAGCGACCCGCACATGACCGATCTGACGCTTTATCACAACCCGCGCTGCTCGAAATCCCGCGGTGCGCTCGAACTCATCGAAGCCCGTGGCCTGACGCCAACGGTCGTCCGCTACCTGGAAACACCACTGGACGCCGCGCAAATCCAGAGCCTGTTGAGCAAACTCGGCATCAGCGCCCGGCAATTGCTGCGCACCGGCGAGGACGAGTACAAAACCCTCAACCTGGCCGACAGCAGCTTGAGCGAAGCGCAATTGATCGCCGCCATCGCCGCACACCCGAAACTCATGGAGCGGCCGATTCTCGAAGTCGGCGACAAAGCCATCATCGGCCGTCCGCCGGAGAATGTACTGGAGTTGCTGCCGTGAGCGCGCCGTACATTCTGGTGCTGTATTACAGCCGCAGCGGCTCGACCAATGAAATGGCCCGGCAGATTGCCCGCGGTGTCGAGCAGGCCGGCCTTGAAGCCAGGTTGCGCACGGTGCCGGCGATCTCCACTGAATGCGAAGCCGTGGCGCCGGACATTCCCGATGAAGGCGCGCTGTACGCCAGCCTCGACGATTTGAAGAACTGCGCCGGCCTGGCCCTGGGCAGCCCGACCCGCTTCGGCAACATGGCCGCACCGCTGAAATACTTCCTCGACGGCACCAGCAACCTGTGGCTGACCGGCGCCCTGGTGGGCAAACCGGCCGGAGTCTTCACCTCGACCGCCAGCCTGCACGGCGGCCAGGAAACCACACTGCTGTCGATGATGCTGCCGTTGCTGCACCACGGCATGTTGATCACCGGCCTGCCTTACAGTGAATCGGCGCTGCTGGAAACCCGTGGCGGCGGCACGCCTTACGGCGCCAGTCATCACGCTGGGGCCGATGGCAAAAGCGGTTTGAACGAACATGAAGTCGCATTGTGCCGTGCCTTGGGCCTGCGCCTGGCGAAGACTGCGCAGAAACTGGAGAGCCATCGTGGCTAAGAAGCCTAAGGTGTTGCCTGCCATCGAATGGCTCGAACCGCGTGTACGGGCGATGCGCGTCATCAGCCTGCTGTGCTTTTTCGGCCTGGCGGGGCTGCTTTGCGCCTACTACCTGGTGTTCGCCGACCTGCATGGCGCGCGGCCGTGGGTGATTCTGCTGATCGAACTGGTGCCGCTGCTGTTGCTGGCACCGGGAATGATCGTCGGCAGTGCCCGTGGGCATTCGTGGATGTGTTTTGTGGTGAATCTGTATTTCATCAAGGGCGCATTGGCCGCCTATGACCCGAACCGGCAGCTGTTCGGTTTGCTGGAGATGGGCGCGAGCCTGGCGGTGTTCTGCTCGGCGATGCTGTATGTGCGGTGGCGGTACCAGTTGAACCGCAAGTTGGCGGGGGAAGGCGAGATTTCCGTCGCCTGACGGCCCCCACCGTGATCATTCCCACGCTCTGCGTGGGAATGATCATCTTCGTCAGTGGTTAACGGTATACGCCAGCATCATCGAAATCTGGCTCATCGGCCGTCCACCACTCTCTTCGTGCCATTGGTTGAACGCATTCTGCACCGTGGCCAGGTCGCGCAAACTGCTCGGCACCTTGTCGATGATCTGCTGTGCATTCAGCGCTGCCACCACGTCGTAGCTCGGCACGAAGGTGTCCTTGCCGACCATCCGCAAGAATCGCGGTGCGGATAACCCGCCCAACTGATGGCCGTGTTTTTTCAGGTAGGTCCACAAGCCGACGATATCGGTTACCGGCCAGTCGGCGATCAACGCACCGAAACTACCCTTCTCATGGGCCACGTCCAGAATGAACTGCGCATTTCGCGGCACACTCTTGAGCTTGCCCAGGTGGCGGATGATTCGCGCGTCCTGCATCAAGCGCTCCAGATGTTCGGCGCTCATCAGCACGACTTTTTCCGGGTCGAACTTGAAGAACACTTCTTCGAACGCCGGCCACTTGGCATCCACCAGGCTGTGCTTGAGCCCGGCACGAAATACCCGCAACGCCATGGTCGAGAGGTAGCGGTCGTCGCTGATCTTGCGCAATTGCGCCGGGGTCTTGGGAACCGGCAGATGGGCTTCCAGTTCAGCCGCCGAACCGAAGCGGTTCAGACAGTATTCGTGCAGCCACTTGTAATCGCGCATGCCCTCTCCTACGGGATGAAATGAAAACGGCGCCCGCGAGCGCCGTGTGTCTGAGTGACTTGAACCGTCAGAGGTTCACTACGTTGACGAACCGCGATGCGGCGCTTTCGTCGATACGCAGGTTGGTGAAGTCGAACAGGTTGCGGTCCGCCAGTTGCGACGGGATCACGTTCTGCAGGCTGCGGAAAATGCTCTCGGTGCGGCCCGGGGTCTTGCGTTCCCACTCCTGCAGCATCTCTTTAACCACCTGGCGTTGCAGGTTTTCCTGGGAGCCGCAGAGATTGCACGGGATGATCGGGAATTGCTTGAGGTCCGAGTAGGCCTGGATGTCTTTTTCGTTGCAGTAGGCCAGCGGGCGAATCACCACGTTGCGCCCGTCGTCGGCGCGCAGCTTTGGCGGCATGGCCTTGAGCGAACCGTTGAAGAACATGTTCAGGAAGAACGTCTCGACGATGTCGTCACGATGGTGACCGAGGGCCATTTTGGTCGCGCCGATTTCGTCGGCAAAGGTGTATAGCGTGCCGCGACGCAGGCGCGAGCACAGCGAGCAAGTGGTCTTGCCTTCCGGGATCAGCTCCTTGACCACCGAGTAGGTGTCTTTCTCGACGATGTGGTACTCGATGCCCAGTTCTTTGAGGTAAGCCGGCAGCACGTGCTCGGGGAAGCCTGGCTGCTTCTGGTCCATGTTCACGGCGACGATCTCGAACTTGATCGGGGCGACTTTCTGCAAATGCATCAGCACGTCGAGCATGGTGTAGCTGTCCTTGCCACCGGACAGGCAGACCATGACCTTGTCGCCGTCTTCAATCATGTTGAAATCGGCAACAGCCTCACCGGCCTGGCGGCGCAGGCGCTTTTGCAGTTTGTTCTGGTTGACCGTAAGAGTGCCCATGACGCGAAATCCGTGAGGTGTGACGAAAGGCCGGCATTTTACGCAAAAACCCTGGCGGGGCGAAGCCTGCACTTATATGACTTGAGCATACCCCTGTGGCGAGGGAGCTTGCTCCCGCTCGGCTGCGCAGCAGTCGCAAAACCTGCCACCGCGGTTTGCCTGACACAACAGGGTGGACTGTTTTGGGGCCGCTTCGCGCCCCAGCGGGAGCAAGCT
>NZ_JBFTMK010000030.1:0-38288 GCF_056396965.1 Pseudomonas sp. 05N434 | reverse complement strand
AGCCGATACTCCGGCAACACGCGCACTAACGTGCCGGCCCTGAGGCCATTGACCGCAGAAGCAATCGGCTGAATACCGATGCCCATCCCGTTTGTTATCGCGACAGTCATTCCATCAGCCGTATTGATATGAAAAGGAGACAATGGGACGTTGATTGACTCCACGCCTTCAGGCCCCTCAAATGCCCAGTGTTCAACCGGCATTACCGTATTAACAATCCTCAAACAATCATGTGTACCAAGAGAACCCGGAGAGTCCGGGATTCCGCGTTTCTTCAGATAAGCAGGCGAAGCGCAGAGAATGCTGTAAGTGATGCCAAGCCGCTGAGCGACAAACCCTGAATCGGGCAGATCCCGCGCTAAAACAATCGACATGTCATACCCTTCCTCAAGCAAGTCAGGTAGCCGATTGGTCAGCGTCAAATCAAACATGACCGAGGGATGAGTCTCTCTGTATTTGGCAATGGTATCGATCACATAGTGATTACCGATGGCTGACATGGCATGAATTTTCAGCCTGCCCACGGGCCGGGTGTGAGCGCTCCCGGCTTCCTCATCGGCTTCACGTACCTCGTCAAGAATCCTCTCGCATCGTTGCAAATAGCGCGCACCGGCTTCGGTCAGCGCCAGGCGTCGGGTGGTGCGGTTAATCAGACGGGTTTGAAGCCTGGTCTCGAGGCTGGAAACGGCTTTGGAGACGTTGGTTGTCGTGGTGTCCAATAGCTCGGCTGCCGCGGTAAAACTGCCGCTCTGGGCAACAGCCATGAAAAACCGCATGGTTTGGAAAACGTCCATCGTTTTCACCTCAAGGCCGTGGATAACAGGGGCGGCCTTACAGCAGGCCGCCCTCCTCGTCACGTGTCACTTTTTCCGTGGAATAAATCCAGGCACACCGGTTTCCACGACCGAGTTGAATCGTACCCTGGTCGTAATATCTTCCTTGATCTCAAGCATCGCCCTATGCGGCAGGGTGGAAATATCCAGGTTTTCCTTGATATGACTTGGTGTAGCGGACGTGGTCAAAAAAGCAACGCCCCGTTGTACAGACCAGGCCAATGCCACTTGAGCCGGAGTCTTCTGCAAGCGCTTGGCGATCCCTGTAATCACCGAATCTTCCAACACTTTCGGCTCCATGCCATGGCCCAGTGGCGCGAACGCCAGGAGGACGATTCCATGCTGTTTGCAGAACTCAAGCAGTTCCCATTCCGGCAGATAAGGGTGGGATTCAACCTGCACCACGGCAGGTTTGATCCGGGCCACTGCCACAATCTCTTTTAACGCTTCCAACGTGATATCAGACAAGCCGATGGACTTGCAGCGGCCTTCATCCACCAGGCGTTCGAGTGCTCTCCAGGTCTCGATCAGTGTCACGCCGGAGTCGTAGATGACGCGACCCTGTTCGTCTCTCGGGTCCTGATTCTCACCGGGTTGAAAGGCAAACGGCGTATGGATCAGGTAGCAGTCGATAGAGTCCACTTGGAGGCGGCGGCAGCTGGCCTCGAAGGCAGGTTTGACTCGCTCGGGACGATGGTTGGTGTTCCACAGTTTAGTGGTAATGAACACGTCCTCCCGGCGGATCTTGCCCGCCTCCAGCATCTCTTTTATCGCAGCGCCGACACTCTCCTCATTGCGATAGCGCTCTGCACAATCGAAATGGCGAAAGCCCGCTTCCAAGGCGTCCTTGACCGCTTGTGTGGTGACGCTGAGATCACTGAACAGCGTGCCAAACCCAACGGCCGGCATTTCACCTGAGCCGTGGTTCAGCGCAAACCGGGTATCGCGAAGTGCATCGTGAAAAGCTTCGTAAGACATCTCTTGACTCCAATGTTCGGGGCCGTAGCCGTTATTGATACGAAGGGTTATGTGCTTCGCGACTGGCAATCCGTTGCTCAAACGCGCCGACGGAATTACCGCCGAGGGCTACATACAGCTGCACCGTGTCGAGATACTGCGCGGTCTTCACCCGGATTTTCCCCAGCAACGCTTGCTCGTAGGCTCGTYCCGCTTCCAGTACCKGGAGAATGCTGTTCTCGCCTTGCGCATAGGCTTGCTGGTTCAACCGAAAACTGGTTTCTGCAGCGCGTAACGCGTCTTCCTGCGCCAGGTTTTGCTCGGCGTCATGGTTGATCGCCTGCAACGAGTCCGCGACCTGACCGAACGACTGAATGACCGTCTGCTGATAACCGGCGAGCGTCGCCTTGTAACCGTCGACGGCAGCCTGACGTTCAGCCTTGAGCGTTCCGCCGTCAAAGATCGGCCCCGCCAACCCTGCAGCCAAACCCCAGAGCGCGGCACCACCATTGCCGGAAGCGGCCTGTACCAGCGAGGCGGACAGCGTTACATGGGGATAGAGGTTCGCAGTCGCGACACCGACTGCCGCGCTGGCCATGTGCAGTTCCGCCTCTACTTGCAGGACGTCCGGTCGGCCGTGGGCCATTTCCGAGGGCACACTCACTGGCACGTTGGCCGGCAATACGAACTCGGCAAAATCGAAGTCCGGCGCGATCCAGTCGCCAGGGCCTTTGCCGGTGAGAATCGACAGCGCATGGCGCGCGGCATCACGCTGCTGGGCGAGGGGCGGCAACAGTGTGCGGTCCTGGGCGAGCCGGGTCTCGGCCAGCGAAACGTCGATCTGCGTGGTGACGCCGCTGGCGTGTGCCCTGCGCACCAGGTCGAGGTTCTTGGCGTCATTGGCGAGCAGCTTTTCAACGGCTGCCATCTGCGCATTGGCAGACGCCACCAACAATGCCTGGCTGGCGACATTCCCCGTCAGGGTCAGGTACGCCGCTTCGTATCGATGCTTCTGAAGATCGGCAAACGCTTGCTGCTGCTCGACCCGCCGCTTGTTACCGCCGAACGCATCAAGGTCGAAACCGACCCGCGGCCCGATCGCGTAGAAATTGGAGATCGAAGGTTCYTTCGCGTTGTGTACCCGCTGACGACCCGCCTGGGCGCCAAAGTCGACCTGCGGATAAAGCGCACCCTCCGCCGCCGCGACGGACGACGCCGCTTGCCGGATCGTTGCATCCGCCGCCACGAGCTCAAGATTGCCCTCGATGGCGCGACGCACAACCTGGTCGAGCTTCTGCGAATGGAAGGCCGTCCACCAGTCACCGCTGACCTTTTGGCCAAGGTTGATGTGTTGCCCGCCAGGCTGGTTGCCGCCCTGGCCGAGACGCTGCTCGGCCTGTCGGTCGTAGTGCTGCGACAGGCTCGGCGGCTGCATTTGATAGTCGGGGCCGACGGTGCAAGCCGTCAGGAACGCAAGAACCGACACCGCACCGAACGTGGTTTTTAACGTCTGTCTGTTGATGAAGCGCGCATTGGATTTCATTGGGCAAACTCCACGAAAACTAGTTGGTCGGAACGGGCTTGCGAAGAAAGACAACCAGTGGACTGACCACCAGCATCGCCACCATCAACAGCTTGAATTGGTCGATCACCGCGATAAAAGCCGCCTGGCCGGTGATCATTTCGTTGAGCCCCGCCAGTGCTTGCAGGGACATCCCCGCGGTATGCGCAGCGGCGCGATAAGGCGTCAGATGGCTGACCAGTGCCAGGTGCATCGCTTGCGTATTGTTGAAGAAAAAAATCTGCACGATCGCAACGCCGAGGGTGCTCCCGTAAACACGCGACAGATTGAAAAAGCCGGTGCCTTCCGGGCGTAACTTGGGATCGAGCGTGCTGAACGCGATCTTGGTGAGCGACGGCATCAAGATGCCGATGCCAATCCCCTGGATTGCCCCGGCGATCGCCACCGGAGACCAGTCCATCAAAGGCGAATAACCGAGCATCAGCCAGTTGGCGTAAATCACCACGGCCACRCCAATCGCCACGAACCACCGACGGTCGAAACGCTCGGGAACACGACCCATCAGCAGGAACGCCCCTACCAGCCCCACACCGCGCGGTATCGTCAGCGAACCTGTCGTATCAGGCGGATAGCCGAGGATCTCGTCCAGCATCGGCGACGTCAGTGCCATGGTCGACAACAGCACGAAACCCACGGCGAAAAAGATAATCGTCGACAGTACGAAGTTGCGGTCCTTGAACAGACGCTTGTTGAGGAAATGCACCTTCTTGCTCAACAGATGCACGGCGAACAGGTACAGCCCCAACGCGCAGCCCACCGCTTCCAGCCAGATTTCGGTCGAGGCAAACCAGTCCAGGCGTTCGCCGCGGTCGAGCAACATTTGCAGGCTGATCAACGCCAGCGTGAAGCTGCCGAAGCCGAAGAAATCGAACGACGGACGTTGCTCGGCCTTCTTCTCGGCAAGCAAAAGCGCCATCACCAGGAAGATGAATGCCGACAACGGAAGGCTGATGTAGAAGATCGGCCGCCAGCCGAAATGCTCGCTGACCCAACCACCGATGCTCGGGCCGCTGACGATGCCCAAGAGCACGATTGCCGTCCATGTCGCGCCAAATTTCGCACGCTTCTCCAGTGGCAACGTCTCCATTGAAATCGCCATCGACAGCGGCGCCAGCACGCCACTCGCCAGGCCTTGGATAATTCGCGCACCGACGAACTCCAGCGGAGTCGTCGCAACTGTGGCGAGCAGCAAGCCAAGAACGAAGAAGGCCAGCGCGGCCTGATAAACCCGCTTCAAGCCATAACGCCCGGCCAGCCACTGCGCAACCGGCATGGTGATGGCGCTCGCCGCGAGGTATGAGGTGAATACCCAGCCTGCCTGGTCGTCAGTCATCGACAGGCCGCCTTGGATAAACCTGAGTACTGCATTGGGCAACGGCAGGTTCGCCGACTGCATATAGGTCGCGAGCAGCGCGGCGAACCTCAATGTTCCCGCACCTTGAGGCCCGATAGAATTGGCGTTCATCAGAAGTTACCTGCGGTTAACAGCGCCTTGAGCGGATGCCACCATGGCGTGTGATACCCGGTATCGACCTTGACCGTGGCGCTGGTGCCCGAAAAAAGCGGAAACGCAGGGTCGGCCTCGTCGAGTTCAAGGCGCACCGGTACCCGCTGGACAACCTTGACCCAGTTGCCGGTGGCATTTTCAGGCGGCAGCAAGGCGAAGTCCGATCCGGCACCGGGGCTCATGCTGGTCACGTGGGCTTTGAAAACGTGATCGGGATAGGTATCGATGCTGATGGTTGCTTCCTGGCCTGGACGCATGTGGGTCACCTGCGTCTCGCGGAAGTTGGCCTCGACCCAAATCTGCCGATCGGACAGCAGCGCAAAGGCCGGCGCACCGTTGCTGACGTAGTTGCCAACCTGCAGATCGTCGACCTTGGCCACGATGCCATCGTCCGGCGCATATACCGTCGTGTACGAGAGGTAGAGTTGCGCCTCGTCCAGCTGCGCCCTCGCTTCACGAACCGTCGGGTGGTTATCGGCTTCGATGTCTGGATTACCGTTCAACGCGACAACCGTGCTGGCGATCTGTTGTTCGATCGACGCGATGCGTTGCCGGGCAACTTTGAGGTCGGTGTCGGCGCGCTCGTAAATCGCCCGCGAGACGAACTCGGTAGCGACCAGCGCTTTCTTGCGGGCAAACTCGCGCTGATCGAAATCGGCCGACTCTTTGGCCGATTGCAGTTCAGCCTGCTGCTGGCGGTAACCGGCCTTGAGCCCATCGATGCGCAGCCGCGCCACGCTCAGCTGTGCTTGCGCACGGTCAACCGCGATCTGGAACGGTTTCGGGTCGATCCGAAACAGCATCTGGCCTTTGTGAACCGGTTGGTTGTCCTCGACGGCGATTTCGACGACTTGTCCGGAAATACGCGCGTTGATCGACGCCTTCGCCACTCGAGCGTAGGCGTTATCGGTCGAAATGAACGCCTCGCCTGCTTGATAGCGGGCATAGCCCAGCGCTGCGAAGAGCACCGGCAAACCGACAATCAACAAGGGCCGAAATTTCTGCTTGAACGGTTTTTTGATGGGCGCGTCAGGCCTTGCGTGCTCGAAGGTCTGCGTAGCCGGGATGTCGAACTGTTTAGTCATGATCGAATACACCTTTAACCGGGAAATCGGGCCAGCACCTGCGAGAATCGCCTGCGGCCCTGATGGCAAAAATTGCTGTGAGAAAGCAAACCCGTGCACGGTCAGGGAGGATCGCTCCACCGCACCGGTTTCGTCGCCGCAACACCCAGTTCGAGCTCAGCTACAACAAACCTGACGTTCAGGAACTTCTGGTTCCTTAATTTTGTGCGATGGTGTAAGAATATAGAGCAGTCCATCCCCACACAAGGATTTTGTACGACATGGCACAAAAAAAGATTACAGAGGGCAAAGGCCGAGGCCGCCCCCGCGCATATGACCCGCAGACAGCGCTGCAACAGGCACTTGGGGTTTTCTGGAGCACTGGATATTCCGGCGCTTCCCTGGACAGCATCGCCACCGCCGCCGGCATGAATCGCCCAAGCCTCTATGCGGCATTCGGTGACAAGCACGCGCTCTACATCAAGGCGCTTGAGCAGTATTGGGAGTCTGCCTCCGCTGCCATGCAGGAGGCGCTTATGGACAAAGACCTGACTTTGGAGCAGGCGCTAATGGGCTTCTATGAGGGACAGTTGTCGATCTACTTCTCGGGCGAGGGGCAACCGCGTGGCTGCTTTGCGATCGGCACGGCGACGACCGAAGCCGTCGAGGATTCTGCAATACGAGAGGTTCTTGCGGACCGGCTCAGCCGGCTCGATGCCGATCTCGAAACACGTCTGCGCGCGGCAGTCAGCGCCGGTGAGTTGAAAGACGATGTCGACCCAGCCGCCCTCGCCGTACTCGCCTCATCCCTGTTGCATAGCATTTCGATACGGGCGCGGGCGGGCAAATCCCGCGCGGAATTGACGGAGCTTGCCCGCAATGCGGTCAACGTGATTTGCGGTGTGTGAGGTGTAGGGTGAGTGAAGGACTCGAAGACATTCTCACCGAACGGCTTGCGGTGATTTTTTGTGGCATTAATCCGGGCGTGACTGCCGCCGCCCTGAGCCATCATTTTGCGGGTCGAGGCAATCGCTTCTGGCGCACACTCCATCTCGCCGGTTTTACGCCTACAGAGGTGCCCCCGGAAAACGACCGGACGATTTTGCAGTATCAATGTGGATTAACCGCAGTGGTTGAACGGCCTACGGCGCGAGCGGATCAGCTGTCCGTGAATGAATTCACCGCTGCCGCTGCGGATTTTGAACAAAAGATCGCACACTATGCGCCACGCTTTGTGGCGTTTCTCGGCAAAGCTGCGTACAGCGCGTTGTCCGGTCAACGGGACATCGCGTGGGGGCTTCAGTCAAAAACTTTTGGTGATGCCTCGGTCTGGGTCCTGCCCAATCCCAGCGGGCGAAATCGCGCGTTCACGCAAGATCAATTGGTGGATGCGTATCGCCAACTCCATTTAGCGGCCCAGCAACCGGGCCAGGTCGCACAAAACACTGTTCGATAACCGTCGCCCCCCACTGCTGGCCCTCTTGCTCCTGTTCCAACTTGAAGCCAAAGTCTTCATACAGTTTACGAGCCACATCCAGGCCTTTGAACGTCCACAACCGCGTCGCGCAAAAGCCCTGTTCGTCACAGAATTTCATGGCTTCAGCCAACAAGCGTTTGCCTGCGCCTTTGCCTCGCGCCGAGTCATCCAGAATGAAACAGCGCAGAATCGCTTCGCCGCCCTCGCCTTCACCGTCTATGGCGATGGAACCGACAATTCGCTGGCCATCCAACGCCACCCAAACTTCGTTGCGTGGATTGTGCAAACGCCCCATCAACTCCGCCATGTCCGATGCAACCAGGCTTTCGAACGGCTGGCCGAAATTCGAATGCCGTGCGTAGTAGTCGGCATGCATTTGCACCATGCGGCCGATGATTCCGGGCCGGTAGCCCCGAGCGATCTCCAGCTGCGCGGGTGGCTGCGGCGCTGTACCGAGTCGATGAGCTTGCAGTGCGCCGGCATAGTTGGCGATGCCCTCACTCACCGCTTGTTGTTGCTCATTCGTCAGATAAACCAAGGCAGCGTCCACCTGTTGCCTGGCGAACGAATCAATGGCTCGCAGGGTTTTCTTGCCCTGTGCCGTGAGTCGCAGTTTCTTGGAGCGCGCATCCTCCTCGTGTGGAATTTCTTCGATCTCGCCGGCCTCAATGAGCTTGCGCACCATCCGGCTCACAGTGGATTTTTCCAGGCCGAGCAGCTCCACAAGTTCCCCTGCTGTCAGCGCCCCCCGATCTCCAATCTCCACGATCGTGTGAACAAACGAAGGCGAATAGTCCGTCGCCGCCAGCGTGGTTTGCATGAACCCCAATTCGCGCACCATGAGGCGCGATGCTGAACGGACTTGGTTGATCAGGTCTGACTGGGTACGGGTCACGGCAAGCACCTCGAACAGAATGTGCATTTAGTTGTATAGCACAACCAAATACCCGTCAAATCAAGGGTGCTCCGTCAAGGCAAGAAACCAGGCAACTGCCCTACCCGTTCGGCCAGATACTGCATCAATAAACGCGTGCGCAGCGGGCGGTAGCGGCGTTCGGGATAGATCAGAAAAGCGTCGTTCGGTGGGCCGCTCCAGTCGGGCAGCACCCGGACCAACTGCCCGTTTTCAAGCAGGTCGCTGACCAGCCAGGCCGGCGTGATACACAGCCCCGCACCCTGCAGAAGACCGTCGCGAATGGCCAATGAGCTGTTGGTTCGATAGCGCCCCTGAGTCGTGACACTGATTTGCTCACCATGGGGGCCGTTGAGCTCCAGACGGTCGCCCGCGGTCAACCACGCAAAACGCAGGAAGTTGTGCTCGCTCAAGTCCGCCGGGCTGTTCAATGGGGAATGGTTGCGCAGGTATTCCGGTGCGGCCACCAGATAGCGCGGTGAAGTCGCTATGCGTCGGGCAACGGCGTTCGGCGGCAGGCTGCCCCCCAGGCGCAGGGCCAGGTCGACGTTTTCCTCAGTGAGATCGACGAAACGATCATTGAGGATCAGCTCCACTTCAATAGCCGGGTACTGCTCCATGAACGACAACAGCAACACATTCAACCGCAACACACCGAGGCTGACCGGAGCGTTGACGCGCAGAAAACCTTCGGGGCGTTCGGTCAGACCACGCACATCCGCAACGGCCTCGCCGTACTCTTCCAGCACGCCTTTGGCACGCTCGTAGAAACGCTTTCCCTGTTCGGTAGGCGTCAACCCGGTGGTGCCACGAATCAACAAACGGGCTCCCAATTGCTTTTCCAGGGCCGCGACCAGTTTGCTGACGGTGGGCTGAGTGCTGCCTAACTCACGCGCGGCAGATGACAGGCTTCCGAGCTCAATGGCGCGGACAAAACAATGCATCGCTCTAAGACTGTCCATGGGCATTCGATTCTGGAATGGGCTGTATGCAGTTTCCCCTTCTACCACACGCATTTTGAATAGACCAATCTGGCCTTCTTGATCCATTCCCCCCCCCAAGGAGATACCTGGATGAAAGCCTTTCACTCGAGAATAACGTTGCCTCTCGCCTTGACCGTCCTGCTTGCCGCAAGCCCTGTCATGGCGGCGGAAAACTGGGTCACCACCTGGATGGCCAGCCCTCAACCCACCTGGGGCAACGAACTGCCACTGCCCACGCGAATTCCGGAAGCGCTGACCGATAGCACCCTTCACCAGAGGGTGCGCATCAGCAGCGGCGGAAGCCGGGTACGGGTGGTGGTTTCCAACGAATATGGCAAGCGACCGCTGGTCATCGGTGCCGCGCGTATCGCCTTCGCTGAGGGCGTCGATCAGATTCGCGCAGGCTCCGGGCACACGCTGAAGTTCAGTGATCAGGAACAGGTCACCCTCGCCGCGGGTGAAACGCGGATCAGTGATCCGATAGAACTGGCAGTGCCGGCGCTCAGTGAGCTGGCGATCTCTCTTTATCTGCCGCAGCACACGCCGTTGACGACCTTCCACTGGGATGGCAAACAAACCGCATTTATCACCCCTGGCAAACATGTCGACGCTCAGCGACTGGAAGGCAGCGAGCAGGTGGAGGCGCGGCTGTTTCTCAGCGACATCCTGGTGGATGCACCGCTCGACACCCGTGCCCTTGTGGTGCTCGGCGACTCGATTACCGATGGCAATGGCTCGACCCTGGACAGCAATCGACGCTGGCCGGACTTCCTCGCTCAACGCTTGGCCGCGCAGAGGCTCGCGGTGCTCAACGCTGGGATATCCGGGGCTCGCCTGCTCGAAGATGGCATGGGTGTCAGTGCACTGGCGCGTTTCAAGCGCGATGTGCTGGGCAAGCCCGGAGTAAAAACGGTGATTGTGATGCTCGGCATCAATGACATCAGTTGGCCGGGCTCCTCCTTCGCTCCGAACGAACGCCTGCCAGCCAAGGAACAGTTGATTGCGGGCTATCGGCAACTGATCGATCAAGCGCGCCTGAGCAACATTCGCATCATTGGAACAACCCTGATGCCGGTCGAAGGCGCCCTGGATGGAACGATCGTGAAGAACTATCACAGCGCCGAGAAAGAACAACTGCGCCAGGCAGTTAATGACTGGATACGTACTAGTCACGCATTCGATGCCGTGATCGACTTCGATCTAATGACCCGCGACCCTGAACACCCAAGTCGCTTACTGCCGACTATCGACTCCGGCGACCACTTGCATCCCGGCGATACCGGCAACAAGGCGATGGCCGAGAATATCGACCTGAAAACGCTGATCTAGTCGTTTGAAACAAAACGCGAAAAACCATATGGATCTTGAATTGCCCAAGTTCGAGAATGACATGAACTGTTGGCACCGATGGAGATCAGCAGATAATGTAGTCGAAATTCATCCTAGGGGGTTTTGTGGAAAACCGCTCCGAAGACAATACCCGCCACTCCCCTTTGCAGCCGAGAAGACTGCCGGCAACAGCGATCTCCGTCGTGTTCATGGCTTTAGTCACCCTCTCGATACTGAGTATTTACTGGCTTCAAGCCGCCCAAAGTAAAGCCTATGAACTCTCACAAGCAAAACTGGTATCAGGCAATTTGACGTGGTCGATGGCCCAACAAGCGACTGACACGTTTGATGAAGCCAACCTGATCCTGGATGAACTGATCGACAGAATAAAAGACAACCCAAGTGCCCAACAGCTCGATAAAACGCAAAAACTGCTTAAGCGCAGAGTCTTTACCACCGAACAGTTGCACGGCCTTTTTTACTATGATGAAAACGGCAACTGGATCCTGACTTCGTTCGATTCGAAACCTGAAGCGCCCAACAATGCCGATCGTGATTACTTCATCTTTCACAAAAACAACGTAACCTTGTCGCCTCGCATCGGCCGGGCCATCCGCAGCCGCACGACCGGCGAATGGATTATTCCTCTTTCCCGACGAATCAACGATAGCGAGGGCCATTTTAAGGGTGTCGTGCTGGCCACGATCAAAATGGCCTACTTTGACAAGTTCTTCTCAACGTTCTCCATTGACCGCAAAGGCGCCATTTTCCTGGCCCTTCCCGACGGAACGATAATCGCCAGGCGGCCATTTGCTGAAGAGTTCATCGGTGCGTCGCTAGCCAAAGGGGAAATATTTTCCATCTATTTACCCAAGTCTCCGGCTGATACCGTCATGATCAAATCGATTATCGACGGCGTTGATCGACTCTTCGGCTACAGGTTGCTTCAAAAATATCCGCTGGTCGTCGCTGCCGCCAATTCACGGGAAGCCATTTTTGCCGAGTGGAAAACCGGAACAATCAAGATGGCATTGATGATTGGCGCAGTGCTGCTGGTCAACCTTCTTGTCGGCCTCTTGCTCATCAAGAAAATACGTTACGGCGTCTCGGTAGAGAATCATTTGAAGCAGACCCGGGCAGCCCTGGAAAAACTGGTATTGCAAGATGCCCTCACCGGACTTGCAAACCGACGCCACCTCGAAAACAGCTTGCAGCAGGAATGGCTTCGCGCGGTAAGACATCACTCTCCGATCAGTTTGATAATGCTCGACATTGATTATTTCAAAAGCTTCAACGATCAATACGGGCACATTGCCGGCGACCATTGCATCGCTTCCGTAGCGCAGGCAATCGCACAATGCATTCACAGGCCATCGGATTTAGCCGCGCGGTACGGTGGCGAAGAGTTTGCGGTATTACTACCCGATACAGATGCCGAAGGTGCCTACTCCATTGCCGAAGACATCAGGCTCGCGGTGCTGAACCTTGCTATTGCACACGATGGCAACCCGGCCAAGAGTGTGACCGTCAGTTTAGGGGTTTATACCTGCGTGCCGGAGGCTGCCGAATATAAGCACCTGCTGACACAGGCGGACTCGGCACTGTACCGGGCGAAACGCTCAGGCCGGAATCAGACTGCCTGCTTGTCTTTGATCGAGGCCGGATAAGGCTGTAGGAGCGAGCACCGCTCGCTCCAGGGTTTTCGTCGCTCAGCAAGACCGTTCCCGACACTCATCCCAGACCTCACGCATCAATTCCTTAAGCATCAACGCCTCGGCCCAGCGGTCGGTGATGTCGCGTCCGTCGGCCCCGGTGATGGCATAGGGTGGCGGGCCGAGTTCACAGGTGAAGGACRGGCTGCTGGGCGTGTCCGGTCGGGCCAGCCAGTTCTCGATCCCATAGCGCCACCAGCCCAGGAAACGCTCCAGCCAAGGTCGATGCTGGGCGAAACTCAAAGGCACCTGGACCTGTTCGCTGTTGGCGACACGGCCGTGAAACCCCCAACTATTGCGCAGAATGGTCTGGATCTGTTCGTCGTCTTCGGCCGCGGCCGGCTCCGGCAGTTCGCGGCCCACGACATAGTGGGACAAGTCGGCCAACAGTTTGAGATCGGGCATTTGCGCGAGAATGTCGAGGGTGAACAACAGGTCACTGGTGAGGCGATAACGGTGGGTTTCCAGCAGGATCGGAAAGTCCACCTGCTCGGCCAGTCGCTGCCACCCCTCGATCAACTGGATGGCTTGCGCCAGCGTGCGTGGCCGGACGTCGGCTTGCAGCGTGAGATGGTGGCAGCCGTAGCGGGACGCGACGTCGATCGCTGCCGCCAGATCATCCACGGTGCGGGGGAACACCTGACCTTCGATTTGCAGGCCCTGCGCCTTGGCGGCGGCATGCAAGCGTGCGGCATGGTTCGCCACCCAGAAATGGTCAGTGATTCCGTCGAAACCGGCGGCAGCGATTTTCTCCAGTTGCGCTTCCAACGCAAGTTCGCATTGGCCATGGTGATCTTGCATGGCCCAAAGGGACTGGAAGACCAGGAATTCACGCATGTCAGTTCCTCAGCAGTTGTTTGAGCGATACTTCGGCGTCGGCCAGAGCCTCTACCGAGAGGGGGTTATGCGAAGCGATCAGTCGTTCGCACAACTTGATGTCCTTGGCGACGCTATTGCCCCGGCCCCAGCCGCAAGCACCTTGCAAACGCTGCTCAGCATCGAGGTAGAACAGCAGGAAACCGCCGCCCGGGGTTGTCCGGCTCGCCGTGGGTTCTGTGTTTGCGATCTCACCCACGGTCTGCAATCCCCAGTCGTACTGGTCGGACCAGAAACCGGGAATGACCTCGTAAGGAAACTCGCCGCCCAACAGATTCCGGGCGGCATGGCGGCCCTGGGTTTCGGCGTTGCGCCAGGTTTCCTGACGCTGGAAACCGCCTTGCGGGTGCAGCCGAAATTCACAGACATCCCCCGCCGCAAAGATGTCCGGCGCGCTGGTGCGCAATTGGGCATCGACGCGAATGCCTTGGCCGACCTCAAGCCCGGCAGCCATGGCCAACTCGGTGTTGGGTTGCATGCCGATGCCTACCACCACCAGATCACAGGGCAGCAGTTGGCCGTCGACCAGTTGCACGGATTCAACATGAGTAGTGCCCTGCACTGCTTCAATGGCCACGTTCAGTCGGACATCCACGCCCTGGCTGCGATGCAATTCCAACAGAACGCTGGACAACCGTCCCGGCAACACCCGTCCCGCCAGGCGCGGCCCGGCTTCGAGCAAGGTCACCGCGCAACCCAAGGCTCGGGCGGTGGCTGCGACTTCGAGGCCGATGAAGCCACCGCCGATGATCACCAGTCGGGTGTCGGGCCGCAACGAAGCGCGCAGTGCCAGTGCCTCGTCATGGCTACGCAGATAAAGCACATTGCGCAGATGCTCGGGCACACAGGCAAGCTTGCGCGAGCCCCCTCCCGTCGCCAGCAACAGCCGGGCGTAATGCAGCCAGCTGCCGTCGGCCAATTGCAGACGATGCCGTTGCGGGTCCAGGCCTTTTACCGGGTTACCGGCCAGGTGTTCGATGCCCAGTTCAGCGAGCCGAGCGCTATTGCACAGGCTGTAGCCCGCCAGATCGACCGTGCCCTGCAGCAACCCTTTGGACAGCGGCGGACGTTCATAAGGCGGGTGAAACTCGTCGCCTATCAGGATCAAGCGACCGCTATAACCTTCGTCGCGCAGGGTCAGGGCCGCGCGGCCACCGGCATGCCCGGCGCCAACAATGACCAGTGGAGCATTGGCAGGACTCATGGCACAGACTCCGTGCAGTTAAACCGTGATGGCGAGCAACACACGCCCCGCCTCGACCCGGACTTCATAGGTCTTGAGGTTGACGCACACCGGTGCGCCGAGGGCTTTGCCGGAGCGGTAGTCGAAACGCCCGTTGTGTTTGGGGCACTCGATGACGTGCTCCATCACCAGGCCATCGGCGAGGTGAATGGACTCGTGGGTGCATAGGCCCGCCGTGGCGAAAAACTCGCTGTTGGCAGAGCGGTAGACGGCATAGGTGTGCGGGCCATGGTCGAAACGAATGACGTCTTCTTCGTTGATATCGCCCACGGCACATACATCGATCCATTGATCGGTCATGGCGTTTTCTCTGGTAGTGGTACAGACAGGAAGGTGTCAGGCCGGCGTTACTTCAGGCTCTGCCTGGACGGTGGCGGCCGATGCTGCGCGTTGTGGCAAAGGACGACAGACGAAATGGCTCGGGTCTTTGCGCTGCCTCCAGATAGTCGGGATGATTTCCTTGAAGGCCTCGGACAGGCTGCCGTAAGGCGGCGGGCAGTCGCGGCGGATCTCTTCGTGAAGCTGCGCCAGCGCATGAAAAGGCACCATCGGATATATGTGATGTTCCAGGTGATAGTTCATGTCGAGGTACAGGAAACGCAGCAGTCGGTTCATGTAAATCGTGCGGCAGTTGCTGCGGTGATCGAGTACGTCTTCCGCCAGGCCGACGTGCTGCGAAAGGCCGAACAGGTAGGACAACCAACCGCCATAGAGGGTCGGCAGACCGATAAACATCAGCGGCAACCAGCTCTGCAGAAAAAGCGCCGTGCCCACGGTAAGCCCATAGATAGCCAGCCAGACGCGCGCGTCTCGCGCCACTTTGGGCCATTCGGATTCGGGGATGAAGGTCTGCTCTTCTTCACCCATCCGCCCGACTGCATGCCGGCATACTGACCCCATCGTCTTCAACGCGTAAGGCATTCTGAACAGACTCAGCGCCATCATGATCAGACTCGGTGGACGCGGCTCGACGATTTCCGGATCGCGACCAACGATGATGGTGTCGGTGTGATGCCGCGCATGGCTCCAGCGCCAGACCTGGGGTTCAAACATGAACATGAAGCTCGACAGCTGGTAGACCGCATCATTCATCCAGCGGGTCTTGAATGCCGTACCGTGACCCGTTTCGTGCCAACGGGCATTGGACGCGGTGCCATAGAGCAGCCCATAGACGAAGAAGAACGGAACGCAGGCCCAGGAGCCCCAGAACCAGTAGCCACCGAAGCCGGTCACAGCCATCGCCGACAGCCAGATGGCGGTATCACGCAGGGCCGGGCCATCGCGACGCTGCATCAATTCTTTCATGCGTTTGCGGGAGATGGGCGATTGGTACCACGTTGCCGATACCAAACCTTTTTGCGCCGCTCGGGCGGCTTCGGGACCGGTCAATCGATAATCCCTTGGCACGGGTTTATCGGTTTTTTCAAAGGCTGCGTTGTGTTCGGGCATTTTATTGTTCTCCGCAAGCTTGATGGTTTAAGCACTTGCTTTCGATGCGGGATGGCATCGCTGGAGAAAATATAGAGAGCGCACAAACCACCCTCAATCCCTTGAATACATTCCCTATCAAGCTATCATCCAGGCCCATTGCAGCTTGATAGTTTTCTATCAAAGCGACTCAAGGGCCCACCATGAACAACAAAAAACGCCCCACCATCGCCACCGTTGCCGAGCACGCTCGCTTGAGTGTCGCCACCGTGGACCGGGTGCTCAACGCCCGGGCTCCGGTCAGCCCAGCCACCGCCGAGCAGGTGTTCCAGGCCGCCGAAGCCGTCGGTTATTTCGCCGCCCGGCTGATCGGCCAACGCATTCGCGAACGTCGTCCCAGCTATCGATTCGGCATCCTGTTACTCGGTACCGCCCAGGCGTTCTATGCCAACGTTGCCGCCGCCATCACCGAGGCAGCGCAGCGTCAGGCCGGGGCCAATCTGAGCTGCCAGTTCGAATACGTCTTCGATCGCACACCCAGCGCGATCATTGCCCAGATCGAACAACTGGCCGTGCAGTGTGATGGCCTGGCGGTGGTCAGCTTCGCTCACCCGCTGATCAATGCCGCCATCGCGCAGATCAGAGCCGCATCAGGCTCGGGTCGAGGGGCTGCGCAGTTACCTGGCGGAGCGCGCACCGGGGTTGCGCCTACTCGAAGCGGTGATCAACCTGGACAACTGCGATGTCACCGAAGAGGCGACGCTGGAACTCATCGCGCGCCATGCCGATTTGCGGGGGCTGTGCGTGGTCGGCGGTGGCGGCGACGGCATCATCCGGGCCCTGTCACAGCTGCCGAAACGGCCGTCGCTGTGTTGCATCCTGCAGGAGTCGACCGAGCTGTCTCGACAAGCCCTGGATCAAGGGTTGATCGACCTGGTCATCGACTCCCAGCCGCGATTGCTGGCGGCCGCGCTGGTCGACTTGCTGGTCGAGTTGCAGACCACGCCGGACTTCGATCCGCTCCGGCATCGGGTGCATATCCCGTTGCAGATCATTACCTCAGAGAACGCTAGAAGCTGACAGTGAAACACTGAACCTGTGGCGCCTGTCAGAGGTCGGTGCTCGCACGAAAAGCATCGGCACTCAGCCCGAATCGATTCATCTTGTTGTACAGCCCACCACGAGAAACGTTCAGTTGCCGGGCGGCCAGGCGGATGTTGCCTCGGGCATCCCTGAGGGCGGCGATGATCGCGTTCATTTCATGGGTGCCAAGGTCCAGCGCAGCCCGGGGTTCGGGCACACTTCCCGGCACCGATGGCCGCAGCCTTTGCTTGATTTCAAGTGGCAGATCACCCGGCTGAATCATCTCGGTCATCGCCAGATTCGTTGCGCGCTCGATGGTGTTTTCAAGTTCGCGAACATTACCCGGCCAGCTGTAGGCCGAAAGAATATCCAGCGCCTCTGGCGAGATGCCCTGCACCGATTTGCGCAATGATCGCGCGCAACGACCGAGAAAATGTCGCGCCAGCAAGGGCACATCTTCCCGGCGCATCCGCAGCGGCGGAACCGTCAGATTCAGGACGTTGAGCCGGTAGTAAAGATCCTCACGGAAAGCGCCATCGGCCACCGCCTGGCTCAGGTTGCGGTGGGTGGCGGCGATGATGCGCACATCCACCTGCTGCGATTTTTTCGCCCCCACGCGCGTCACCTCGCCTTCCTGCAAGACCCGTAGCAGACTGACCTGGGCATCGAAAGACATGTCACCGATTTCGTCGAGGAAGATCGTTCCGCCATCGGCCAACTCAAACTTCCCGGCAGATCCGCCACGGGCCGACCCGGTGAAGGCACCCTCGACATGACCAAACAGTTCGCTTTGCACCAGATCGCGCGGAATGGCTCCGCAATTGACCGCCACGAAAGGACCGTCGCAACGCTCGCTGGCGTTATGGATCGCCTGGGCGAACAGCTCCTTGCCGGTACCGCTCTCACCCAGAATCAGCGTGGTCGATTCACTGCGACTGGCGATCCGTCCCAGGCGCAAGGCGTCTTGTATCGCTCGCGAATTACCTTGAATGGTCTCGAAGGTGTAGCTGGCTTGAGTGCCGATGACCCGGCGCGTAATTTCGCGGATGCGCCGGTTCTCACGCAACGAAACAATCCGCCCACCCTGCTCCAGCGGGCACACCGACACCAGACACGCCAAATGGCTGCGATCATGCAGTTCAAACGTGCAATCCAGATCTCGTAGCCCTTCCCCGCCATGCAGCAGAATCTTATCGGTCAGTTCGCTTTGCCCCAGACGACGGAACGGGCTGCCGAGCAGATCCTGGCCCACGCGGAACAATTGCCGGGCATAACGGTTGAGCGCCTTGATGCAGCCCTGCTCATCCAGCACCACCAGTCCCTCGTTGAGCACTTCAAGCACGGTTTGTTGTTCTTCCAGCAGGCTCTGCAGCGCCATCTGCCGCGAGACCGCTTCGGCCGCGGCCTGGACGGTGCCCAGCGTATGAAAATGAAACCAGCCCGGCTCAGCGGTCAGGGTCAGCATGGCGAGCGTCCTGCCCTGCGCATCCCTGATCGGCGCGGCGGCGCAGTGCATGCGCCGTCGACGCAAGCCGCTGGCGAAGTTTTCCTCGGCCAGCACATACACCAAGCGATCTTCGGCAAGCGCCAGCCCCGTGCAGTTGGTGCCCTGCACCGACTCCAGCAATCGGCTGCCCACCGGTGTGAGGTCCAGACCACAGAAATACAGGGTCGTGCCTTGAGCATCGGTCAGGTTGATATGGCCCCTGGGGTTGTAGGCCAGCAATCCCCCCATGACCTGCGCCGCCGCTGCAATCAACGTGCGATTGGCCGCCAGCGTCGCGGCCAGAACGGCAGGAGCAACAAATCGATATTCGCCATCCTCAGGATCGAGGCCGGTGCCGACGCTGCGCCGCCAGGAATCCCAAATCACCTGCCTGACCCCGGCAGGTCGATCGGTGCGCCCGTTCAGACACGCCAGCCAGGCCTGTTCCAGCGCGGCGATCGAGCCTTCGTTCAACGACGCGGGGCCGAGAGCGGTGATGTAATCGAGGTCTTGCGCGCTGAAGGCTGTTACCTGTGGGTTGACCATCATCGACATCCGCTTCCATGTTCATGTTTTAGACATGTCAGTGTAGACATGTCCTGCGAATGAACACTTCTTTCAAAAAATATTGATTAACCCTTTGAATATCAATGACTTAAATACTGGCACAGCACTTGCTCAAAGGGTTATGCCAGCGAGGACATTCCTGCGGCCAAGTCATTGAACAACAATAAAAGGGAGTCAATTCATGAGTACGTCCAAGATCATCCGCCTGGGCCTCATCGGCGCCGGCCGCATGGGCAGTTTTCACGGCCAGACGGCCGCCCGGCACATCCCCGGCGCCTGCCTGGCCGCCATCGCCGACCCTACCCCCGGCCAGGCCGCTCGGTTGGCGGCAGAGTTGGGGGTGCAGAAGGTCTATACCGATCCACAGCAACTGCTCGATGACCCGGAAATTGACGGCGTCCTGATCGCCGCCCCCGCCCGCAGCCATGCCGAACTGGTGATCAGTGCGGCCCGGGCCGGCAAAGGGGTGTTCTGTGAAAAACCCATGGCCATCACCCTCGACGAGGCCGACCGCGCTATCGCCGCAGCCGCCGATGCCCGCGTGCCGCTGCAGGTTGGCTTCAATCGTCGTTTTGCCAAAAGCTTCCGCGCCGCCCATCTGGACGTGGTCGCCGGCCGTATCGGTACGCCGCAACTGCTGCGCTCACTGACCCGCGATCCGGCGCTGAACAATCCGGCCGCTTCGCCGCAGTGGGTGATTTTTCTCGAAACCCTGATCCATGACTTCGATACCCTGCGCTACCTCAATCCCGGCGCCGAAGCGGTCGAGGTTTATGTCATGGCCGATGCGCTGATTGCACCGGACTACAAGAGCAAAGGGTTTCTGGACACCGCCGTGGTCACGATCCGTTTCGACAACGGCGCCATCGCCACCGCCGAGGCCAATTTCCAGGCCGTTTATGGCTACGATGTTCGGGGGGAAGTGTTCGGCAGCGCCGGCATGCTGACCATGGGCAGCGTCAATGACTCAGACCTGGTGCGCTACTTGGCTAATGGCATCCAGRCCGACACCCAACGCATGGACACCGACCTGTTGCGGGATGCCTATGTGGCCGAGCTCAATCACTTTGTCGACTGCCTGCGCACCGGTGAAAAACCACTGGCCAGCGGTGAAGATGCCCGAGCGGCACTGACCATTGCCCGCGCGTGTATCGAGTCCGTCCAACAGGGCAAAGCAGTGCGCGTGCAAGGAGCCCGTTCATGAGTTTTATCCCGTTCAAACTGGCGATCAGCGCCGAGATGGTATTCCTCGACCTGCCGTTCACCGAACGCGTCAAACGGATTCACGCGCTGGGTTTCAGCGCCGAAATTTGGGACTGGACCCAGAAAGACATTCCGGCCCTGGTCGCCACCGGTGCCGACTTCACCTCCATGACCGGCTACATCTCAGGCAACCTGACCGACGCCGAAGGCATCCAGCATCTGCTCGACAGCGCACGGGAATCGCTGGCCGTCGCCGCACAACTGAATTGCCCGAGCCTCAACCTGCATGGCACAGGCTTGGGCGATAAAGGCTTGCCGGTCAAACCCGTGGCCCACACCACCGGACGCATGTGGTTGAGCGCCTGCAAGACCCTGGAAAAAATCGCTCGCCTGGGCGAAGACGCGGGCCGAGTGTTCCTGCTGGAAAACCTCAATACCGAAGTGGACCACCCTGGCACACCCTTCGCTCGCGCCGACGATACCCTGGCGCTGATCGAAGCCGTGGGCAGCCCGCATTTGAAGATGAACCTGGACCTTTACCATGCGCAGATCGGCGAAGGAAACCTGATCGAACTGATCCAGCGCGCCGGCAGCGCCATCGGCGAAATCCAGGTGGCCGATGTCCCCGGCCGCATGGAGCCCGGCACCGGTGAAATCCATTATCCGGCCATTGCCAAGGCCTTGTTCCGCATGGGATACACCGGGGTCGTCGGGCTCGAGGGCTGGGCCAGCGGCGACAGCGAAGTGGCACTTGAGCGTTTTCGGCAAGCCTTCTCGCTTGATTGAGGACGCTGGCGCTCTCGGCGAATCTGATTCAGAGAGCGCCACAAACCTCACGTTTGATCTTGATGAATTTCAACTCATAACAACAAAAGGAAAACCATCATGCGTCGCTGCACACTGCTATTCGCCACGCTGTTATTACTCGTCAGCCAATGGGCCGCCGCCGACTATCGCATCGGCGTCAGCATTGCCAGGGTTGACGACAACTTCATGACCTATGTGCGCAACGGCCTGGAAAATGCCGCCAGGAAGGAGAACGTCCAGATCCAGTTCGAGGACGCCCAGGGCGATGTGGTTCGCCAACTCAACCAGATTCAGGGTTTTCTCGGTCAGAAGGTGGATGCCGTCATCGTCCTGCCCGTGGACACCGCCGCCACCGCCAACATGACCCGCGCCGCCGTCGAGGCGAAGATTCCGCTGGTCTACGTCAACCGTCACCCGGACGAGCGCGTGCTGCCCAAAGGCGTGGTCACGGTGGCGTCCAATGACATCGAGGCCGGGCAACTGCAAATGCGCTACCTGGCCGACAAGCTGGGGGGCAAAGGCAACATCGCGATCATCATGGGCGACCTGGCACAGAACTCCACGCACGACCGCACCRAAGGGGTCAAACAGGTGCTCAAGGACTACCCCGGGATCAAGATCATCGAACAACAAAGTGCCGAGTGGCAGCGCAACAAAGGGATGGACTTGACCAGCAATTGGCTGCTGGCTGGCACTGGCTTCGATGCCATCGTCGCCAACAACGACGAGATGGCCATCGGCGCGGCCATGGCCCTGCAGCAAGCCGGCAAAGCCAAGGGCGAGATTGCGATTGTCGGCATCGATGGCCTGCCCGACGGCCTGGCGGCGATCAAGCGCGGGATGTTGGTCGCCTCCGTCTTTCAAGACCCCAAGGCCCAGGCGACCAGCGCGGTACAAGCGGCCATCAAGATGATCAAGGGMGAGCCGGTCGAAGCGGATGTCTGGGTACCCTTTCAGCTGATCACGCCGGATCAGGTGGCGATGTTTGAGCAGCATTACAAATAGCGTCAAAAGCCGATCGATGGCTGCCCTGCGGGACGGGGCAGCAATCGGGCCGGAAGTCAGGTGCGCAGAGGTGAAGGAAAGCCTTTATTTAACGAGCCGCTTTTCCTTGGAAGGTCTGTACCCGAAGTACGAGCTATAGCACTTGCTGAAATGGCTCGGCGACACAAAACCACAGGCCACCAACACGTCGACCTGGGACAGTTCTGTGTGCTGGAGCAGTCGCCGCGCTTCGGTGATCCGCAGTTCCATGTAATACCGCTGCGGCGTTGTACCGAGTTGCTCCTTGAACAAGCGTTCCAGTTGCCGCCGGGAACGGCCGGCATAGGCCGCCAGTTGCTCCAGCTCCAGAGGCTCTTCGAGGTTGGCGTCCATCAGCTTGACCACCTCGCGCAAGGGCGCGCTCACACAGATATTTTCAGCCGGTTTGATGCGCCGATAGCGAGACTCCTCGAACGCCAGAATGTCCTCGATCCCCTCGACGAGGGCTTTATCGTGCAGGCCCTTGATCCAGTCCAGCGCCATATGAAATGCCCCCGAGGGGCTGGACGCGGTGAGGCGGTCGCGATCAATGACGTAGGGTTCACTGGTGACTTGCGTCGCCTTGGAGATTTCCGCGAGTGCGGGGCGATGTTCGGGGTGAATGGCGCAACGATACCCATCGAGCAAACCTGCGCTGCCCAGAAACCATGCGCCATTCCACAACCCGGCCAGGCAGACACCCTGGTTCGCCGCCATACGCAACAGGCTGATGAACTCGTCATCAGCCTTGAGCTCTGTCCTGTAGCCGCCACAAATCACCAGCAGATCCAGGTCGTGAATGGCTGAAGCATCCAGACGTGCATCCGGCCGGATGACCAGCCCCAAATCGCTGATGACCTCGCCGTCGTTCAAACCGAACGTTCGCGAAGAGAACAACCTGGGTCGTAGAAGATTCGCGGTGACAATGGTGTCCAGTGCCTGGGTGAACGCGGGCAGCGAGAAATGCTCGAGCAGCACAAAGCCTGCCCGGGTCATACGAGCAGGCTCATCAGGGTTTTCATTCAGATAGCGGAGATTTTTTCCCTTCATGCCTCCGCTGAATTGGCGTCGTTCGATCAATGTTCGACCCACTCGGTTACTGCGTAGATAAAGCCTAATGCTAACTGTAGAAGCGCAAAAAGCCCTAGCACCATTATGCGACCGATCAAACCAGTTGAAAGCCGTGACGAAGCGGGTCTTTGCCAGGCGCTGGACGTTAGGCAGCGTGGAGAGGCGTTCATCATAAAGCTGCTGGAAAGACGGCAGATCCCGAGAGACGACGTGGAGCAGGTAATCGGGCTTTCCAAAAAGCCTTTGCGTCTCTGCACACATCACCGCCGCCGTTGCCATTCCTACCGTCGGCATCGGTGCTGGCAACGGTTGTGACGCTCAAGTATTGGTGTGGCAAGACATGGCGGGACTGCGCACCGGACCTCGGGGGAGCTGAACACTGAAGTTGTCTAGTCATGAAATAGGTTTACACCTGTTTCACCCCAATGCCGTCCCCTATTCCGAAATAGGACTTCCCACATCATCCTGCGAACACCGTCGCAAGAGTAGCCACCAGGAGAGAGCCGAGACGGTACAATTCCGTCCTATCTGATTTTCGTTTGCAATGTTTTTGTCAAACTGGAAAAGTTTCTCAGCATCCCTGAAAAAATCGTGGCAAAACCAAAGCACATCAGGTACCCGACCGACGAAATCGGTTTCGCAGGATTATCTGAAATGGCTGGAACGATTATGAAAATCACAGAAACGGCAACTGCCAGAAATACAACATGGAAGGGATATCGGTAAACAGCCTTCCCTTCATTTGGGGCGCGAACCGGCATATCACCGACAGATGCTAGTCGCTCTTGTTGCCCCATCGATTCAGCCCGCAGTTCATTAAGCAGCTTTGCTGTCGCTATCCACACTACGAAGGCTATGAATAGATAAGCCATGCAAAAGTAAAGCCCCGGCGAAATTCGTATACCCCACCATTCAAAAAGCCAATCTCCGCCTTTCACTGCCACGAAACAGCCAATGACGACCAAAACTAATGCTCTGACAATATCCGGAAAGTACTTTGGTTTTTTCCTCATTTGCCACGCTCCTTCTGCTTACACAGAATTTAGTCGTGTTGCATCGACCAGTTGAATCCACAGTCGAAACCATCCCTTCGCACCACACAACAATCGACCAATTACACCCCGCATCGCTATCTGACGCCCTGCTGGTATTCACGGGGCGTACATCCAAACTCGCGACGGAACACCGTGTGTAGATATTGTGCGGATTTGAAACCGCAATTACGGGCAACGTCCGCAATCGCTGTGTCGGTATTTTCCAGCCCGCTGGTGGCGGCCGCCAGTTTGAAACGCAGAATCTCGTCGTGCACGCTGCAGCCTCGCACAGTGCGAAAGTGCGACTCCAGCGATGAGCGCGACACGCCGACATAAGCCGCCACTTGCGCCGTTTTGATGCCCTGGCAGGCATATTGGCGGATAAACAGCAGCGCTTGCATGACGTAGGGGTTGCCCAAAGGTTGGTGCAAACTCGACACCTGCACGTTGATTGCATCAGGCGGGATCAGGATGTGCGTGCCCGTGGACGGCTTGCCGTGCAGCATCTGGTGCAGCAGTTGCGCGGCGGTGCGGCCCATGGTTTCGGTGCCCTGGATGACCGAGCTCAGGGGGACCCGGGTCAGGCTGCGTGTCAGGGGGTCGTTGTCGATGCCGATCAACGCCACCTGCTCCGGTACGGCGATTCCAGCGGTCAGGCAGGCTTGCAGCAACTGCCGGGCGCGGGCGTCACTGACGGCGATGATGCCAATGGGCTTGGGCAGGCTCTGGAGCCAGGCGATCAGTTGTTCGACGGCGCTGTCCCAGAGCGGTGCGCTGGTGCCCATGCCGCGATAGACCTCGGCGTGCAAGCCGTCACGTTGCATCAGTCGTCGAAAGGATTTTTCCCGCTCCTGAGCCCAACGATTTGCCTGCGCTTCAGGCAGGCTGAAGCAGGCAAAACGCTGCAGCCCTGCCTCGATCAAGTGCGCGTAAGCCAGCGTTATCAGAGCGTTATTGTCGGTAGCGACGTACGGGATCCCTTTCGGATAGGCCCGCTCATCCTGATAAGAACCACCCACCGCCACCACGGGCAACTTGATATCGGCCAGCGCCTCGCCAATCAGCGGATCGTCGAAGTCGGCAATGATTCCGTCACCTTGCCAGCGCTCGATCCCTTTCAACCGGCAGAGAAAATCCTCTTCCAGGAACAGGTCCCAGGACGCGCGGGTGCTGCTCAGGTAGTTGCCGATGCCGCTGATGATGCCGCGGTCATAGATCTTGCTCCCGTTGAACAACAGTGCGATGCGGTGAACAGGCGGTACGGTTTTCATTGTTTTCAGGCTTGTTCCGGGCCCCTTGTCACGGAGGCGGTTTGCACAGACTAGGCGCGCAGACGACGAATCTCAATACGCAAAATCGCACCCGCTGTTGGTGATTTTCATAATCAGCAGGCACGGGGCCGTTGTTAGTATCGAGACACGCCCAAGAACAACAAGGACATTGCCAATGCCGTACTTCCCCGATGTCGACCGGATCCGCTACGAAGGCCCTGCCAGTGATTCTCCCCTCGCCTTCCGTCACTACGACGCCGACAAAATCATCCTCGGCAAACCCATGCGCGAACACCTGCGCATGGCCGCCTGTTATTGGCACACCTTCGTCTGGCCGGGTTCGGATGTGTTCGGTGCAGGTACTTTCAAGCGCCCGTGGCAACACGCCGGCGACCCGATGGAGCTGGCCATTGGCAAGGCGGCAGCCGCGTTCGAGTYCTTCTCCAAACTGGGTATCGACTATTACTGCTTTCACGACACGGATGTCGCCCCGGAAGGCAAATCGCTAAAGGAGTACCGCAACCACTTCGCGCAAATGATTGATCACCTGGAGCGACACCAGGAAGAAAGCGGGATCAAGCTGCTGTGGGGAACCGCCAACTGCTTCAGCAACCCGCGCTTTGCCGCAGGCGCCGCCAGCAACCCTGACCCCGAAGTGTTCGCCTGCGCTGCTGCCCAGGTATTCAGCGCCATGAACGCGACCCAACGCCTGAAAGGGTCCAACTACGTGTTGTGGGGCGGTCGCGAAGGCTACGAAACCCTGCTCAACACCGACTTGAAACGTGAACGCGAACAACTGGGCCGCTTCATGCGCATGGTGGTCGAGCACAAGCACAAGATCGGTTTCAAAGGCGACTTGCTGATTGAACCCAAGCCGCAGGAGCCGACCAAGCACCAATACGATTACGACAGCGCCACCGTGTTTGGCTTTCTCCAGCAGTTCGGCCTGGAAAAGGAAATCAAGGTCAACATCGAGGCCAACCACGCGACCCTGGCCGGTCATAGCTTTCATCACGAGGTTGCGACGGCCGTCTCGCTGGGGATTTTCGGCAGCATCGACGCCAACCGCGGTGATCCGCAAAACGGCTGGGACACCGATCAATTCCCCAACAGCGTCGAAGAAATGACCCTGGTCACCTATGAAATTCTCAAGGCCGGCGGGTTCAAGAATGGCGGGTTCAACTTCGACTCCAAGGTTCGCCGCCAGAGCCTCGATGAGATCGATCTGTTCCATGGTCACGTCGGCGCAATGGACGTCTTAGCCCTGTCCTTGGAGCGGGCAGCCGCCATGGTGCAGAACGACCAGCTCCAGCTGCTCAAGGATCAACGCTACGCCGGCTGGCAGCAGCCGTTCGGGCAGGCGGTGCTGGCGGGTGAGTTCAACCTCCAGTCATTGGCCGAACACGCATTCGCCAACGAGCTGAATCCGCAGGCCGTCAGCGGCAGGCAGGAGATGCTCGAAAACCTCGTCAACCGGTTTATCTATCGCTGATCGCCAACGGGTCTGCGGGCGCAACAACGCTGTGACATTCGCACGACAAATCTGTGTCCGCTGCGTCTGCAGATTCTCTACAGTTCTACCAGCCCGATACTCATCGTCAGGCCGTGTCTTTCAAACAAAAATAAAAGGACGCACCACCATGAAGAAAGTAAAACGCGCGCTATTGGCCAGCGCCCTGGCTCTGCTGTCGCTGCCGGTGATGGCCGATGCCGCCCACCCGAAAATCGGTTTCTCCATTGATGATCTGCGGCTGGAACGCTGGTCACGTGACCGCGATTACTTCGTTGCGGCGGCGGAAAAAATGGACGCCAAGGTCTTCGTACAGTCGGCCGATGCCAACGAGCAAAAGCAGATTTCGCAAATCGAAAATCTCATTTCTCGTGGCGTCGATGTGATCGTCATCGTGCCGTTCAACGCTACCGTCCTGACCAACGCAGTGGCCGAAGCGAAGAAAGCCGGAATCAAGGTCGTGTCCTATGACCGTCTGATACTCAACGCCGATATCGACGCCTACATTTCCTTCGATAACGAAAAGGTCGGCGAGATGCAGGCCAGCGGCGTGCTGCACGCAGCGCCCAAGGGCAATTACTTCCTGCTCGGTGGTGCGCCCACCGACAACAACGCAAAAGTCCTGCGCGAAGGTCAGATGAAAGTGCTGCAACCGGCCATCGACAAGGGTGATATCAAGATCGTCGGCCAACAATGGGTGAAGGAATGGAACCCTACCGAAGCGCTGAGCATTGTTGAAAACGCCTTGACCCGCAACGCCAACAAAATCGACGGCATCGTCGCCTCCAACGACGCCACGGCAGGCGGCGCCATCCAGGCCCTGGCCGCTCAGCAACTGGCCGGCAAGGTGCCGATTTCGGGGCAGGACGCGGACCTCGCAGCGGTCAAGCGAGTGATCGCCGGCACTCAAACCATGACCGTGTACAAGCCGCTGAAACTCATCGCCTCCGAAGCCGCCAAGCTCTCGGTGCAACTGGCGCGTAACGAGAAACCCGCCTACAGCTCGCAGTACGACAACGGCAGCAAAAAAGTCGACACCATCCTGCTCACTCCGACTCCGTTGACCAAGGACAACATCGACCTGCTGGAACAGGACGGGTTCTACACCAAGGCGCAGATTGCCGGAAAGTGATCATCACCCCGTAATGCCCCCTGCAGGAGCTCGCTCCTGCGGGACCAGCCTCGTACCTGCCGCTTATGAGTCTCTGCCATGTCCGACTATCTGCTGCAAATGAACGGTATCGTCAAAACCTTCGGCGGTGTCAAAGCGCTCAATGGCATCGACATCAAGGTCAAGCCAGGTGAGTGCGTCGGGCTGTGCGGCGAGAATGGCGCCGGCAAGTCCACGCTGATGAAGATCCTTTCCGCGGTGTACCCCCATGGCACCTGGGATGGTGAGATCCTCTGGGACGGTCAACCGCTCAAGGCGCAATCGATCAGCGAAACGGAAGCCGCCGGTATCGTCATCATTCACCAGGAACTGACGCTGGTTCCCGACCTGTCGGTGGCCGAGAACATTTTCATGGGCCATGAACTGACGCTGCCTGGTGGGCGGATGAATTACCCGGCGATGATCCACCGCGCCGAAGCCCTGATGCGTGAACTGAAAGTGCCGGACATGAACGTATCGCTGCCGGTTTCGCAATACGGCGGCGGCTATCAGCAACTGGTGGAAATCGCCAAGGCACTGAACAAGCAGGCACGCCTGCTGATCCTCGACGAGCCTTCATCGGCCCTGACCCGTTCGGAAATCGAGGTGTTGCTGGACATCATCCGCGACCTCAAGGCCAAGGGTGTTGCCTGTGTCTACATCTCCCACAAGCTCGATGAAGTGGCCGCCGTGTGCGACACCATTTCGGTGATCCGAGACGGCAAACACATCGCCACGACCGCCATGGCGGAGATGGATATTCCACAGATCATCACCCAGATGGTCGGACGGGAAATGAGCAACCTCTACCCCACCGAGCCACACGACATTGGCGAGGTGATTTTCGAGGCCCGCCACATCACCTGCTACGACGTCGACAATCCCAGGCGCAAACGGGTCGACGATATTTCGTTCACCCTCAAACGCGGGGAAATCCTCGGCATCGCCGGGCTGGTCGGTGCAGGCCGCACCGAACTGGTGACCGCGCTGTTCGGCGCCTACCCTGGTCGTCACGAAGGCGAAGTCTGGCTGGATGGCCAACTCATCGACACCCGCACGCCGCTCAAGTCAATCCGTGCCGGCCTGTGCCTGGTGCCCGAGGACCGCAAGCGCCAGGGCATCATTCCAGACCTGGGAGTCGGCCAGAACATCACCCTGGCCGTGCTGGACAGTTACTCGAAACTGACCCGCATCGATGCCGAAGCCGAACTGGGCAGCATCGATCGAGAAATTTCGCGCCTGCACCTCAAGACCGCGAGCCCGTTCCTGCCGATCACCAGTCTATCCGGCGGCAATCAACAAAAAGCCGTATTGGCGAAGATGCTGCTGACCAAACCCCGGGTCCTGATTCTCGATGAGCCCACCCGAGGTGTCGATGTCGGCGCCAAGTACGAGATCTACAAGCTGATGGGGGCGCTGGCGGCCGAAGGCGTGTCGATCATCATGGTGTCTTCGGAGCTGGCCGAAGTGCTCGGCGTTTCAGACCGCGTACTGGTGATCGGCGAAGGCCGGTTGCAGGGCGACTTCATCAACCATGAACTCACTCAGGAACAGGTGCTCGCCGCCGCACTCAGCCAGCCTGACAGCCATAACAATAAAGATCGGAAATCCGCGTAAATGAATCAGGTCAAACAACTCTTCACCCGCTACAAGATGCTCGCGCTGGTGTTTGCCGTGGCGTTTATCTGGCTGTTCTTCAGCTGGCAGACCGAGGGCGGATTCCTGACACCGCGCAACCTCTCCAATCTGCTGCGCCAGATGTCCATTACCGGGATTCTCGCCTGCGGCATGGTGCTGGTCATCATCAGCGGCGAGATCGATTTGTCGGTCGGCTCATTGCTGGGCCTGCTCGGTGGCGTCGCGGCCATTCTCGACGTTATCTACCACATACCGCTGCTGGCGAACCTGAGCCTTGTCGTCCTGTGCGGACTGCTGATCGGCCTCGCCAACGGCTACATGGCCGCCTACCTGCGCATTCCGTCTTTCATCGTGGGGCTGGGGGGCATGCTGGCTTTCCGCGGCATTTTGCTGGGGATTACCGGCGGCACGACCATTGCCCCGGTGTCGCCGGAGCTCGTCTACATTGGCCAGGGTTATTTGCCACACACGATCGGCACAGGCCTGGGCGTTCTGCTGTTCGCACTGACGTTGTTCCTGACCTGGAAACAACGGCGCAATCGCGCCCTTCACGGCCTGGCGGCACATTCACTGGTGCGTGACGTAGCACGCGTGCTGTTGATCGGCGCGGTGCTGGCCGGCTTCGTCCAGACCCTCAACAGCTATGACGGCATTCCCGTGCCGGTCCTGCTTCTGCTGATCCTGCTGGGCGGGTTCAGCTACGTGACCAGTCAGACCGTCTTCGGCCGACGCGTCTATTCCGTGGGCAGCAACATGGAAGCGACGCGCCTGTCCGGTATCAATGTACAGGCCGTGAAGCTCTGGATTTTCGGGATCATGGGCGTGATGTGCGCCCTCGCCGGGGTGGTCAACACCGCGCGCCTGGCTGCCGGTTCGCCCTCGGCCGGCAGCATGGGCGAACTCGACGCCATCGCCGCCTGCTTCATCGGCGGCACCTCCATGCGCGGCGGCTCCGGCACTGTCTACGGCGCCCTCCTCGGCGCGCTGGTCATCACCAGCCTGGACAACGGCATGTCCATGCTCGACGTCGACAGTTATTGGCAGATGATCGTCAAGGGCAGCATTCTGGTGTTGGCCGTGTGGGTAGATGTGAGCACCCGGACCGGACGACGCTGATCCGCTGCGAATGAGGCCAGAAGCGGTCAGTCGCTCAAAACACTTAAAAGCCACTGATTGCTAAAGCAATCGGGATCMGAGAATAGCTCACTCGGTCGAAGGGACGGATRCTTTGCTGCCCAAGCGGATCAGCTCATTGGAAAAACACAGGCCGACGATGATCAGTACTGCCCCTGCGTACAGGCTTTCGCGCGGTACTTCATTGAGCACCACAAACGCCAGCAGCGCGGCGAACAACGGCTCGGTCAGCTCCAGCGCCTGCACTTGGGATGGCTTGAGATACTCGATGGCCTTGGTGGTGCAGAAGAAGCCCAGGATTGTCGGCAGCGCGGCCAGCGCCAGCAGTGCGGCGATCGCCAGCGGCGACAGCTCGCCGATCGCGAAACCATCGGCCGCAGCCGGCATCAGCAGGTACAGGCTGCCAAAGAACAACAATTGCCGGGTGAAGTGCAGCCCCCCTGACACACCCATCCGCTTCATGGCAACCGAAAAGGCCCCGTAGCCGCAGCCGGCCATGGAGGCTAGCGCAGCACCTTGCAGGGTAAAGCCCTGCTGCAGGTCGGCGCCGAAGATCACCGCGATCCCAGCGATAGCCAGTGCGGCACCCACGGTCGCGTTCGCGGTGATGGCATCCTTGAGGAAAATGCGCCCCAGAATGATCGAGGAAATTGAGGCACTGGCCATCAGCACAACCACCACACCTGCCGCAGCGTAGTGCCGATAGGCGGACGTTTCGAAGTGGAACAGCACAAAGATGCCAAGGAATGCGCAGATAGCCGCCTGAGTCCATTTGGTCGTCGACGCCGGACGCTTGAGGAAAAGCAGCAAGATCGAGAGAAGCATGCAACCCAGTACGGTCTTGATGACAGCGACACTGCTGGCGGTGAAGCCATTACTCATGAGTACTTTGCTGAGTACACCGATCGTTGCGTTCAGTGCCGCGGCGGAGAGGGCAAATATGATGCCTTTGCTGAAAATAGATTGCATTGATGACGATCCCTGTCGCTGAATTGTCGTTCGATAGAATGCCGCCCTACATCGACGGCGCAAAGGTTGAGGATACGAAGATTCCGCCAACCCCACTATTTATTGTGACATAAGGGGCTAACGATTTTGTCGCCCCCAAGGGCGAAGTCAGAGAGCCTCGCCCTTGGCTATGCAATATGAGTTGACGAACGTTGCAGTGTGCTGCAAAGACTGACGTATATCCGGTTTGGCTATTCCATGTCTGTTGGCAAATTGCTCGACCGCTGCTGTATCAAAACGAGTGGTCTGGATAAAGTCCAAGGCTTCGGGTTTTGTATTCAAAAACCGCGCCACGGGAGGAATACTCAGTAGCAACTTCAGCAAACGGAGTGGAATGTAATGCTTGGGAGACTTTAAGCCCAAAGGTTGTGCCACCTGTACCAGGAGTTCTCGCAAGTTGGGAGTTTGGTCATCCAGCGCCAGCAGTTCCTGGCCCACCATGGCAGGATCAAAAGCACAAACCGCCACCAGCTCAACCAGGTAATCCACGGTGACCAGTGGCAGCCAGTGCTCGGCGGTACCGGGCACTGCAGTCAGCTTTCCCTGCACAAGGTTGCGTATCAGCTCCACCAGCGGCTGACCTTCAAGGATATACCCCGTGCGGCTGTGGCCACAAACCGTCGCGGGGTGGACAACGGTCATCTCCCCGCCCTTGGCGGACATGACCTCCAGGGTCGCAAAATGCGCCTCCAGCTTGCTCCCCTCGTAACCACCGACATGTCGGTAGACGGCAGGCCAATTCGTCAGCTCCGGATAACGAGGATCAATTCCGATGCGCTGCAGATGTTCATGATTTTTCAGCATGTAGCCGCCGATCATCACTAACCGGCTTTTTTGCTCAGCCGCCAACAGCGCCACGCGCTTTGCCCCTTCCACATTCACCGCACGAGAATGCTCCACTGAAAGCCCCCATGCGAAGTGGGCGCCCAGGTGGAATATGACTCTGGCACGCCTTAGCACTTCTCGGTCAGCAAGACTCAGCCCGAGGTTGTCCCGTTCCAGATCGCCAGCTACGGCAAATACCCGGGTTGCGCACCCTCCCAAATTATCGACTTGCTCCCGCAGTGCAGCTAGTCGCTCCGGGCGACGCATCAACACCCGAATGGTGTGACCTTTTGCACTCAGGTACGCCACCAAATGTTGACCGATGAAGCCGGTACCCCCCGTGACAAAGCACTCCACGCTCATTTCCCTGTTCCTTGTTTAAGGTGAGAAATCAAGCGTAAACTATCGACCCAACTCTACAGTCAAGAGGTGTTTTCATGAAAATCGGTGAACTCGAAACCCGCAGCGGCGCCAGCCGCCATACGCTGCGTTACTACGAGCAAATCGGCCTGATCTCATCGCTGCGGCAAACTAACAACTATCGCGTTTACACAGCGCAAACTCTGCAGGATCTGGACTTTATCCAGCGCGCGCAAAGCATGGGGTTTTCCCTGGGGGAAATAGGCGAGATTCTGGATGCGCAGCGGAACAAGCTGATCGATTGTGCTGACGGCGCTAAGCTAATTGAAAAAAAGATGGCAGAAATCAAACAGAAAATCGCCAGCTTCCAAAGCATTTATCGATATCTGGATGAAGAGCGTGCAAACCTCGAAGCCAGTGCTGCCAAGCAACTTGAGCTTCAGCAGCGGAACAACGCTTCCAACTGAACTGTCAGCTTCTGGGAAACGGAAGCTGCAGCCTGCTTACCGTTTCAAGCCCATCGCTTACGCATGTTCTAAAACCTTGTGGCCAGGCCCTAGGGAAATTCTGAAAAAGACTTCCTGATTTTGGCAAAATTTCCGGACTTCCCCCGCCAAGCTTCCAGAGAGTTCCGATAGCGCTACCTCTTGCCCACCGTTCCAGTCAGAGGTTCGCCGAGCACAATCGATCACCACCCTTACACCATCCGGTCTTGTCTCCTGGCCGCCAAGAGCTGGCCCAGACAGCCCACTACCCGCACAAAAACCCCAGCAACGCTCGCATCACCCGTCCTTCCAAACTCACCGCATCCGTCTCCCCCCGCTCCCCCGCCGCATCGATCATGCCGTGGGCCATCGCCAGCAGGTCTTGCGCGGTCTGCAGTACATCGGCGCAGACCCACGGGGCTGACGGAAGGGTCAGCGCCGCTATCAGTTCGGTAAGAATGACGTTGGCCACGCGCTCATGGCGCTCTTGCAGCGGTAAGCGGCGCTCTTCGAAGTCGATGATTCTGGCCAGTTCCGGGCGCCGTAGCTGGTGGGCGACGGAGGCCTGGACCAGTGCGCGGATGCGTGCGAGGGCGTCGTCGTGTTGATGGACGTGCTGGACGTCATCGAGCAACTGAGTGGTTTCGCGTTCGATCAAGGCGACGGTCAGGGCGTCGCGGTTGGGGAAGTACTGGTACAGCGAGCCGATGCTTACGCCGGCGCGCTGCGCCACGGCGTTGGTGGAGCAGGCGGCGAGGCCGTCGGTTTCGAGAATGCGAGCAGCGGCTTCGAGAATGGTGTCGACGGTGTTGGCCGAACGGCGCTGGGTCGGGAGTTTGCGGGGGTTTAAGGGCGGTATTTCGCGGTGTTTGGTCATGATCGGGATGCGAGTTTTAAATATGAGTTATGACTCGTATTCTGGATTGGCTTTCCCCACTCTTCAACTACCAGGAATCATTATCATGGCTACGACATCACTGAGTGTYTTCATGTTGGTCAAGACCACCCAGGAATGGCTGGGGTTTTCAGTCGAGCATCGCTTTGAGCTGATGCGCACGCAGATGGAGCCGATTTTGCAAAAGCATGCGGCGCAGGTCTCGATGCGGTTTTTCGACATCGAGTTCTATTCGGCGCGGGTCACCGATCTGTGGTTGTGGGAAACCGACAGTCATCATGCGTATGAACTGCTGGTGGAGGATCTGCGGGAGACGCCGTTCTGGGATCGGTATTTCACCATCGTCGAGATTTTGCCGGGGGTGGAGAATGCCTATGCCAAGAATTATGATCAGGCACCGTTGTTGAGTGCGTAATGAAAATACCCCGACTCTACCCGCCAAGTTTTCCGATGAAGCAAATGACTTTCGCYGATGCCGAGTACGCCGGAAAACGCAAGCAGACCCGTAAAGAGTTGTTCCTGATCGAGCGGCGGCCAAGCGCGCGTTCGACGCCATGATGGGGATGAGCAAGATCGACATCGCAGCGATCGAAGCGGCGCTGGGGCGTTAGCCAACGCTGCTTGGGGCTGGGCGTTTGGATATGTCGATTCTGGCTGCTCCAGACGCCTCTCCCCGCGCAGTGAACAGGCGGTGCCCCTTATTCCGGCAGTCCCGCTTTGCGTAGACCGTCCACCAGCGTGGCGAGATTCTCCGGCCGGTGGATCGGTAGCCAATCAGAGATAGTGCTGAGGCATAACGTAGGATCGAGCTTGCGCAAATGGTCCATCGCACGCTGCGCTTCGGCCATCCGTCCGGCAAGCGCATGGCTCGCTGCAAGGATGGCGACAGCCAACAGAAAATCGGGCAAATCCCGAAGTGCTTTCTCTGCCCATGACGACGCCGTATCAAAGCGCCCCACGAAGAGATTCGCGACTGCCATTCCGGCTTGCATTCTATACAGCTCCGGGTCGAGGGGGCTGAACCGCATGGCGTGCGTAAAGTACTCGATGGCTGCATCGGTTTCGCCGTGCCAGAGCCTGAGGAACGCGCCGAGGAACCATGCGGCGGCGAGGTTCGGATTGAGCACGAGTGCCTTGTCCAGCAATGCAATGCCACCCCGCAGGTCGCCGGCAAGATAGCCAAGCGTATGGCCGCTTCGGGTGAGAGCGACCGCATCGCCCTTGTCCAACTCCACTGCCCGGCGAGCGAGTCGGATACCCTCCGCGACCTCCCGTGGGTGATCAGTCATCCAGCGATTGGCTTTGCGCCAACTATGACACCAGGCCGCCATCGCATAGGCCGATGCAAAATCCGGGTCGCACGCTATGGCCCTATGGAAGAGCGGCAGCGCCTGGTCGATAGCCTCCCGGGTGCCATGATGAAGCTTGGCCATTGCGCGCAGATAGTAATCGTAGGCGTCGAGGCTTTCGGTGGGCGTGTGCCTCGCACGTTCGATCTCTGCCCGCTCAAGCTGTGGTGCGATTGCGCCGACCACGCTTTCGGTGATCTGGTCCTGCAGTTCGAAAATGTCCCCCAGCACACCTTCGAAACGGCCTGCCCAATGGTGAGCCCCGGTTGTCGCATCGATCAGCTGGGCCGTGATGCGCACGCGATTGTTGGCTTTGCGCCAACTGCCCTCCAGCACATAGCGAACGCCCAATTCGCGACCGACTTGTTTCACGTCCACCGTACGGGTCTTGTAGGTAAAGCTCGAGTTGCGCGCGACGACAAACAGCCAGCGATACTGCGACAGCGCCGCGATGATGTCCCCTACCACGCCGTCGGCCAGGTAATCCTGCTCTTCGTCCCCGCTCAAGTTCACGAACGGCAAGACGGCGATGGACGGTTTGGCCGGCAGCGCCGGCTCGGATGCAGAGGCTTGAACCGAGGGGGCGGATTCGGTACCTGGAAGGCCAACGCAATCCAGCGACGTGACGTCGGCGACGAACCGGAATCCTTTGCGGGCCACCGTTCGAATCACACGCTGCTGCTGACCGTTGTCACCGACTGCCTTGCGCACCGCATTGATGTGGCTGGCCAGGGTCGACTCGGAGACGATTCGGCCGGTCCATATCGCATTGATCAGGTCGTCCCGGCTGACGACGTGCTCGCGGTTCTGCGCCAGGTAAACCAGCAGGTCGAAAACCTGGGGCGCAGTGGCAACGACCTGGGAGGCCCGAAGGAGTTCTCGCCGGTCCAGGTCGAGCACGCAGTCATCAAACACCAATAGCATTCAGGGCTCCTGTCCCGTACTCACGCGCCGGGCACATGCCCGTGGTTACCGGCCGACGATTGGCGGCCGGGCGACGTGATTTATAACACGGGTTCCTGGACAAATAGCCAAGCCAAATTCAATGGAAACCCAAGGCTTCGACAAAGTATCGCGCCCGGCTGGCGAGCATGCTCCCTACATCGATCACTGCAACGAATTTGATCGACACCCAACCGAGGAGCGGGACATGAAAATTGTCGTTATTGGCGGYAGCGGACTGATCGGGTCGAACATTGTCAGCAGGCTACGTCTCTATGGACACGAGACGGTGGCGGCCTCGCCACGCACGGGTGTGAACACCCTCACTGGCGAGGGGCTGGCCGAAGCGCTTGCCGGTGCTCAGGTCGTCGTCGATGTGGCGAACTCTCCCTCATTTGAAGACCGGGCCGTCATGGAGTTCTTTCAAACGTCCGGTCGAAACCTGCTTGCAGCCGAAGCGGCCGCTGGGGTGGAGCACCATGTCGCGCTCTCTGTCGTAGGCCCCGATCGTCTTCCGCAAAGTGGTTACTTCCGGGCAAAAGTCGCCCAGGAAGAGCTGATCAAGGCGTCGAAGATCCCCTACACCATCCTGCGTTCGACGCAGTTCTTCGAGTTCATCGAAGGCATTGTCAATTCGGGTGCCGACGGCGACACGATTCGCCTCTCGCCTGCCCTTATCCAGCCCATCGCATCGGATGACGTCTCGGCGGTGCTGGCCGATCTTGCGGTCGGGGCACCGGTCAATGGCATCGTCGAAGTGGGCGGACCGGATCGTTTCCCTCTCGATGAACTGGCGCGCAAGTTTCTTGCCGCGCACCACGACAAACGGCAGGTCATCGCCGACGTGCATGCGCGCTACTTCGGCGATGAGTTGAATGATCGATCCTTGGTCGCGGGCGACGACGCGCACATCGGTCCGACACGCTTCCTGAACTGGCTCAGCCGCACATCGGCTTAAAGACCGCGCCAGTCAGCCAGGCAGGACGCTATCGAATCTCCACCTACGTATTTCTCACACAGAGGATTCACCATGACCCAGCGCATCGATTACCAGAAGCAATCCCCCGAGCTGTTCAAGAAGTTCGTCGAGTTCAGCCTTGCCTTCAAGCAATGCGCCATCGAGGAGTCGCTGCGCGATCTCGTGGATATCAGGGCATCGCAACTCAACGGCTGCGCCTTCTGCGTGGACATGCACGTGAAGGAAGCCACGATCCATGGCGAGCGGCCGCTCAGGATCCACCATGTCGCCATCTGGCGTGAGTCAACGCTGTTCAGCCCACGCGAACGCGCGGCCTTGGCATGGACCGAAATCCTCACCCAGATTCCCGCCCATGGCGTGCCTGATGAGCTCTATGAGCGTGTTCGTATACAACTGTCCGAGAAAGAGCTATCGGACCTGACCTTCCTGATCATGTCGATCAATGCCTGGAATCGCATCAACGTGGGCTTCCAGGTCGTGCCCGGCTCGTACGACAAGGCATTCGGCGTAGACAAGTCCGGCCTGTCCTGATCAGGCATCGGCACACAGGCGCAGTCCCGCCAG
>NZ_JBFTMK010000029.1:0-28653 GCF_056396965.1 Pseudomonas sp. 05N434 | reverse complement strand
CGCCACGAGTCCCTTTCACAATTTGATCTGCGCCCTGTCCGCCCCTGCTCGCCCTACGCCCCGTGCCCCGCTATACTTCCCGGCTTTTCCTGAATAAATGCCAATAGGGTCCCGCCGCGCATGGATAAGACCTACCAGCCGCACGCCATTGAAACTTCCTGGTACAACACCTGGGAGTCCGAGAACTACTTCGCCCCTCAAGGCGAGGGCGAGTCCTACACCATCATGATCCCGCCGCCGAACGTCACCGGCAGCCTGCACATGGGTCACGGCTTCAACAACGCGATCATGGACGCCCTGATCCGTTTCCGCCGCATGCAGGGTCGCAACACCCTGTGGCAGCCAGGCACCGACCACGCCGGTATCGCCACGCAAATGCTGGTGGAGCGTCAACTCGAAGCTCAGGGCCAGAATCGTCACGATCTGGGCCGTGAGAAATTCCTCGAGAAAGTCTGGGAATGGAAGGATCAGTCCGGCGGCAACATCAGCCGTCAGATCCGCCGCCTCGGCTCGTCCGTGGATTGGAGCCGTGAGCGCTTCACCATGGACGACGGCCTCTCGGAGGCGGTGAAAGAAGCCTTCGTGCGCCTGCACGAGGACGGTCTGATCTATCGCGGCAAGCGTCTGGTCAACTGGGACACCAAGCTGCACACGGCGATTTCCGACCTTGAAGTGGAAAACCACGACGAGAAAGGTTTCCTGTGGAACCTGAAGTACCCGCTGGCCGATGGCGCCAAAACCGCTGAAGGCAACGACTACCTGATCGTCGCGACCACGCGTCCGGAAACCATGCTCGGCGACGCCGCCGTGGCCGTTAACCCGAACGATGAACGCTACAAAGCCCTGATCGGCAAATTTGTCGAGCTGCCGCTGGTTGGCCGCCGCATCCCGATCATCGCCGACGATTACTGCGACCCTGAATTCGGCACCGGCTGCGTGAAAATCACCCCGGCCCACGATTTCAACGACTACGAAGTCGGCAAGCGCCACAACCTGCCGCTGCTGAACATCTTCGACAAAAACGCCCATGTGCTGCCTGCGGCCCAGGTGTTCAATCTCGACGGCACACTGAACGAGAGCATCGACGGCAAGATCCCGGCCGAATACGCCGGCCTCGACCGCTTCGAAGCGCGCAAGCAGATCGTGGCAGCGTTCGAAGCCGCCGGCCTGCTGGTCAGCGTCGACGACCACGCCCTGAAAGTGCCTAAAGGCGACCGCTCCGGCACCATCATCGAGCCGTGGCTGACCGACCAGTGGTACGTGTCCACCAAGCCATTGGCCGAGCCGGCCATCGCCGCGGTTGAAGACGGCCGCATTCAGTTCGTGCCAAAGCAGTACGAAAACATGTACTTCTCGTGGATGCGCGATATCCAGGACTGGTGCATCAGCCGTCAGCTGTGGTGGGGCCACCGGATTCCGGCCTGGTACGACGAGTCGGGCAAGGTCTATGTCGGTCGCGACGAAGCCGAAGTGCGTGCCAAGCACAACCTCGGGCCGGACGTTGCGCTGCAACAAGACAACGACGTTCTGGATACCTGGTTCAGTTCGGGCCTGTGGACCTTCTCCACCCTGGGCTGGCCGGAACAGACCGAATTCCTTAAGAAATTCCACTCCACCGACGTGCTGGTGACCGGTTTCGACATCATTTTCTTCTGGGTTGCCCGGATGATCATGCTCACCATGCACTTGGTGAAAAATGAAGACGGCACGCCGCAGGTTCCATTCAAGACCGTGTATGTGCACGGTCTGGTACGTGATGGCCAGGGCCAGAAGATGTCCAAGTCCAAGGGTAACGTCCTGGACCCGCTGGACATCATTGACGGTATCGAACTGGAAGATCTGGTGCAGAAACGCACCTCCGGCATGATGCAGCCGAAACTGGCGAAGAAGATCGAGAAGCAGACCCGCGACGAGTTCGCCGACGGCATCGCCAGCTACGGCACCGACGCCCTGCGCTTCACGTTCTGCTCGCTGGCGTCCACCGGTCGCGACATCAAGTTCGACATGGGCCGCGTCGAAGGCTACCGCAACTTCTGCAACAAGATCTGGAACGCCGCGCGCTACGTGTTGGACAAAGGCGAAGACTGCGGCCAGAACGGCGAAGCCTATGAGCTGTCCCTGGCGGATCGCTGGATCATCTCGCAGTTGCAACGCACTGAAGCCGAAGTGACCCGTCAGCTCGATCAGTTCCGTTTCGACCTGGCGGCACAAGCCTTGTACGAGTTCATCTGGAACCAGTATTGCGACTGGTACCTGGAACTGTCCAAGCCTGTGCTGTGGGACGAAAACGCGCCGGTCGAGCGTCAGCGCGGCACCCGTCGCACCCTGGTTCGAGTGCTGGAAGTCGCTTTGCGCCTGGCTCACCCGTTCATGCCATTCATCACCGAAGAAATCTGGCAGCGCGTCGCACCGCTCGCCGGTATTCAAGGCAAGACGATCATGTTGCAACCTTGGCCAGTGGCCGTTGAGGCACGCATCGACCAGGCTGCCGAAGACGATATCGAATGGCTCAAGGGTCTGATGCTCGGCACGCGTAACATTCGTGGCGAGATGAACATCGGTCCAGGCAAGCCGCTGAACCTGTTCCTGAAAAACGTCAGCGCCGAAGATCAGCGTCGACTCACCGAGAACGAAGCTCTGCTGAAGAAGCTGGCGCGTCTGGAATCGATCACTGTTCTGAAGGCAGGCGAAGAAGCTCCACTGTCCGCCACCGCACTGGTTGGCGAGATGGAAGTGCTGGTGCCGATGGCCGGCCTGATCGACAAGGACGCCGAACTGGCGCGCCTGGACAAGGAAATCCTGCGTTTGCAGGGCGAAGTTCAGCGCGTCGGCGGCAAGCTGTCCAACGCCGGTTTCGTCGACAAGGCCCCGGCCGAAGTCATCGAGAAGGAACGCGCCAAACTGGCTGAAGCTGAACAGGCTTTGGGCAAGCTGGCGGAGCAACATGCGCGGATTGCCAGTTTGTAACGGCACATCGCAATAAAACAGGGAGGCCCCAGCGGCCTCCCTTTTTTATGCCCGCCACATACTCCCAAACACCCGCTGCCACAGGGACATGCAGCGATCTTCACAATTGGGTGAGCAGCAGCTGGATGTGGGACAATACCCGCCACTTTTAGCCATACCCGAATCGACCTCGCCCATGACCGCCCCCAGCACACCCAAACCTGCGCGCAAAAAGCCTAAACCCGCGACCCCGGCCAAAGCCGTGGAGCCACGCGAGAAGGCCAGCCTGCACCCGCGCAATCGCCATCAGGGTCGTTACGACTTCCCGGCGCTGATCAAGAGCACGCCGGAACTGGCGAAGTTCGTGATCATCAATCCGTACGGCAAGGAGAGCATCGACTTCGCCAGCCCGGACGCGGTGCGAGTGTTCAACCGGGCGCTGCTCAAGGCGTTCTATGGCATCGCCCATTGGGACATCCCGGCCGACTACCTGTGCCCGCCGGTTCCGGGCCGTGCCGACTACGTGCACTTCCTGGCCGACCTGCTGGCCAGCGTCAACGACGGCGAGATCCCTCGCGGCGCGCCGGTCAAGGTGCTCGATATCGGCATGGGCGCCAACTGCGTCTATCCGCTGATCGGCTACAGCGACTACCGTTGGCACTTCCTCGGCTCGGAAATCGACCCGATAGCCGTAGCCTCAGCCAAAGCCATCGTGCAGTCCAACGGGCTGAACAAAGCCATCCAGCTTCGCCAGCAAACTAATCCCAAGCACATTCTGTTGGGCTTGCTCGAACCCGGCGAACGCTTTGACCTGACGATGTGCAACCCGCCGTTCCACGCCTCGATGGACGAGGCGACCAAGGGTAGCGTGCGTAAATGGCGCGCGCTGGGCCGCGCCGACCCAAAACGCAAACTGCCGGTGCTGAACTTTGGCGGGCAATCGGCCGAACTGTGGTGTGAAGGTGGCGAGGCACGGTTTGTGACGCAACTAATCGCCGAGAGCGCGCACTTTCAACACAAAGTGCTTTGGTTCAGCACCCTGGTCTCGAAAGCCTCGAACCTGCCGGCGATCCAGACGGCGCTGAAAAAGGCCGGCGTATTGGAAAGCCAGGTCGTGGAAATGTCCCAAGGGCAGAAGCAAAGTCGCTTCGTCGCCTGGACCTTCCAGACCAAATCCGAGCAACAGGTCTGGCGCGAGCGCTGGGCCCGCAAAAGCTGAGTAACAACCGAGACAGCGATTGAGCCTGATCAATCGTTGAATCGCAGACACAAAAAAACCGTGCCCGGATTGCTCCGGAGCACGGTTTTTTTAACAAGTCTTACTTGTTGACAGCGTCGGTCAGGCCTTTGGCCACAACCAGCTTGATCACTTTCTTGGCAGCGATTTCGATGGCAGCGCCAGTCGAAGGGTTGCGGCCGGTACGGGCAGGACGCTCAGTCACTTTCAGCTTGCCGATACCTGGCAGAGTGATTTCGCCGCCGTTTTCCAGCTGATCGGCAACGATTTGGCCCAGTTGGTCCAGAGCGTTACGCGCGGTGGTTTTTGGCGCGTCGATAGCTTCAGCGATGTCGGCGATCAGTTGGTCTTTAGTAAGAGCCATTGTAGTGTTCCTTCCCTATCAAATTCATATGGATTGCAGAGTGCAGTGTCAGCCATCGAGCCCGATCTTCTGGATCTGGCACCCTCGGCCATAACCACGACGAGTCGGGGTTATAGATACCGAAATCAGGGTTTGGTTCGACCTGACAAATGCTGAATGCACGCTTAACGCAGTGACTTCGCGTAAGACCGGGCAAAACTAGCACAGAGACGGGGAAATATCCGCCTCTAGCTACCCATTTGGTCAGCTTTATTGCTCTAAATCGGGAAAAAATCACATCAGGGTCGCCGGAGAGCTTCGAATTGCCCTTCGGACCACGCCAAAACCAGTGGTTGCGGTACACTGGGCGCTTTTTCGGGGGAGCACGCCCTCCTCTCTCCAATCAGCCGAGAAGCCCATGCCGATCCGTCATTGCATCGTCCACCTGATCGACAAAAAACCCGACGGCACACCCGCAGTTCTTCACGCCCGCGACTCTGAACTGGCTGAGTCCGCGGCCATCGAGAACATGCTCGCCGACTTGAACGAAAGCTATAACGCCAAACAGGGCAAAGCCTGGGGGCTGTTCCATCCGGAGTCCGGCGCGTTTCCATTCAGCGGCTGGCTGAAGGAATACCTCGACGGTGGTCGTGATTTCACGGCCTTCAGCCGGGTGGCGGTCGAACATCTGCAAAAGCTGATGGAAGAATCCAACCTCTCGGTCGGTGGCCATGTGCTGTTTGCGCATTACCAGCAAGGCATGACCGATTACCTGGCCATCGCCCTGCTGCACCACAGCGAAGGCGTGGCGGTGACCGATCAGCTGGACGTGACCCCTTCGCGACATCTGGACCTTGGCCAGTTGCACCTGGCGGCGCGGATAAACGTCTCCGAGTGGCAGAACAACAAGCAGTCCAAGCAGTACATCTCGTTCATCAAAGGCAAGAACGGCAAAAAGGTTTCGGAGTACTTCCGCGACTTCATCGGCTGCCAGGAAGGCGTCGACGGCCCCGGTGAAACCCGCACTCTGCTCAAGGCGTTCAGTGACTTCGTCGAAAGCGAAGACCTGCCGGAAGAGTCCGCGCGTGAGAAGACCAAGACCCTGGTGGATTACGCCAGCAGCCAGGCCAAAATGGGCGAGCCCATGGGCCTGGAAGAGTTGTCCGGACTGATCGACGAAGATCGCCCGAAAGCCTTCTACGATCACATCCGCAACAAGGACYACGGCCTGTCCCCGGAGATCCCGGCGGACAAGCGTACCCTGAACCAGTTCCGCCGCTTCACCGGTCGCGCCGAAGGCCTGTCGATCAGCTTCGAAGCGCACCTGTTGGGTTCGAAGATCGAATACGACGAGGAGGCCGGCACGCTGATCATCAAAGGCCTGCCGACCCAACTGACCGACCAGCTCAAGCGACGCAACTGATGCTCGGTGGCGTGTTGAAAAAATTCCTGCTGATCCTGCTGATGGTTGTGGTTTACCAGAACTGGGGCAAGATCGAGCGGGTGCTTCACCCCTCGCAGGTGGTGTCCGAGCAGACCCAGGCCAAGGCCAACGTCGTGCTCTACGCCACTGACTGGTGCGGCTACTGCAAGCTGACCCGGCGCTTCCTCGATCAGAAAGGCATTCCGTACAAGGAATTCGATATCGAGAAGGATGCCGTGGCGCGCAAAGCCTATGAGGCACTCGGCGGACGCGGGATTCCGATCATCGATGTGAATGGAACGTTGATTCGCGGGTATGACCCGGACCAGGTGCTTGCGGCGCTGAAATAACCATCAGCTTCAAACAATCCTGTGGCGAGGGGGCTTGCCCCCGTTCGGCTGCGCAGCAGTCGCAATTTCCCGTGGATACGGTTTTCTCATCGAAATCCTGGGGGCGCTTCGCGACCCAACGGGGGCAAGCCCCCTCGCCACAGGTGCGTACGTCAGCAAGCCTCTATGCGAAACCCGAACCGCGGAAAGTGCACATGCACCACACCGGCCCGCTCGTCTTCACGGCGCAGAATCAACTCTTCGCTGCCGGCAAACATCAACTCACCCGCCACCGGATCAACCCCGTAATCAGTCGCCGCGATTACCACCTGCTGGCCAACCTCGAACCCGTTCGGCTCATCGAACTGCTCATCCGGCAACGGGGCCGGTGTGGCATTGCGGGCAATCTCTAGCGCTTGCTCGGCCGTCATCTCGCTGAACGCGCCATGACCAAAACCCATCACGCGGCCAAACCACGCCGAAACGGCCGGATAAGCATCCACCAACGGTGACGTCACGTGCGTCGCCTTGAGGAACCACAGCGAGTGAGCCAGGGCAAAGTCGGCAATCGACGGTTCGCCGAACAGGAAGTCCCCCTGCTCACGCTCAAGCTGCTGCTCCAGACGCGCCATGATCGTTGGCCACTGATGCTTTGCCTGCTCGGCCGACAACCGAGTGGCACTGCCACCGCTGAACAAGCCGGAGCGATCGGCCAGAAATGCCTTGATCGCTTCCGGCGACAATTTGCCGAAGCGCACCGCTACCGATTCTGGCTGGAACACCAGGCTGACTGCATGCTGGAACACCACCGAATCGGCCCACGCCGCAAAGGTCGCCGTGACCATTTCCTGGCCTTCCGGGAAAAACGCTGGTGAAGCTTTTTCCTGCTCCAGACGACGAGCGATCAACGCGGTGTCGCAATAGACATCAGCACCGATCTGCAACACCGGCGTCTTGCGGTAGCCGCCGGTCAGGGCCGTCAGGTCGGGTTTTGGCATCACCGGCGAGATCATCACAGAGCGCCAGGACAACCCCTTGAAGCCCAGCAGCAAGCGGGCCTTTTCGGCGAAAGGGGACGTCGGGTAATGATGCAGAATCAACTCGGACATGCTCGGCTCCGCCGCTCGGATAAGGAGCCCGCAGCTTAGCGCGCAATCGGCAGGCAGCCTACCCATCTGCCTGATGGGCACTTATCAGTCAGATTGATAAGCCCGCAGCCGCACTCGCCACCAGACATTCCTTGGCGCTTTTCTTGAGTTTCTTGATCAAACGCTCCTGGCGCAGCGCTTCGCCTTTATCGCGGCAGCGCTCGGTATAAACCAGCGCCACGGCCGGGCTCGACAGGAAGAAGCGCGCGCCCTTGCCACTCTGATGGGTGGCGAAGCGACGTACGGGATCGTCGCTGATCCCGCAGTAGAGCGAACCATTGGCCGCGCGAACGAGGTAGACGAACCAGGGTTTGCTGACAGGCACCGACGGTTCGGCGGCAATGACGGAAGATTCGCTCGAGGTGCTCACGTGACGATCAAGGCTTGAAAGAAAACAAGCCGCGATCTTATCAGCGACTGGCCTGGAATGCCTTCAGGCCCTTCAAGGCCTGAGCACGCACGGCGTTTCTCACCACCGGCGTCCAGCCCAGCAACAGCCCTTTGAAACCCAGCGCCTGACGCGACCAGCGCCACAGATCAAAACTGTCGTGGTGCTCGCAGATCTTGCCGTCGCGAAACACGAAACGCGCCTGAATGTCGTTGACCACGATATTGCCGGTCTGGCTGAACAGGTACGTCGCCACCCAATGGGCGCCGCCAGTGCGCTCATCGCTGCGCACGTTATCGAAGGTCAGGGAGAAGTCCTTGGCGCGGGTAGTGAGCATGCGCCACATATCGCCGGCATCGCGCCCGCGCAGCTCGCCGAACGCCGGATCACTGAACACCACGTCGTCGGTATAGCAGGCGCTCATCGCCTCGGCATCCAGCCGCTGGAAGGCTTGATAGAACCGGGTGATCAAGGCGTTGTGGGCATCACTCATGGGCAGGCTCCGGAAAATAGGCAGATTGCCAGCACGATAATCTGCAAACAGACGAAACACCATCAGCATTCGCCCCCCGAATACCGACAGTGTGTGCGAATCAGATCTTTTCGCTTTCGACCTGCACATACAGCGAACGCCCGGCACCGAGGCCGGCGATGATCGCGCCAAGACCGATCACGCCGAAGATCCAGCCCAGCGCGCTCCAGCCGCCAGTCCAGTCATGCACCACACCGACCGCGAACGGCCCCATGGATGCCAGGGTGTAGCCGAAACCCTGGGCCATGCTCGACAGGTTGGCGGCGACATGGGCATCCCTCGAGCGCAACACGATCAGGGTCAATGCCAGGCTGAACGTAGCGCCCTGCCCCAGTCCCAGCAGGATTGCCCAGCCCCAAAGGCCGTCGATCGGCGCATACAGGCAACCGAACAAGCCGCCGAGGGTCATTGCCATGACGATCACGATCGCCAGTCGCTGATCCTTGCCACGGGTCGCCAGCCACGGTGCCGCCAACGAGCTGATCAACTGGACAATCACCGACCCCGACAGCACCAGACCGGCCTGGGTTGGCGTCAGACCGCGACCGATCAGAATCGACGGCAGCCAACCGAATACGATGTAAGCCAGAGACGATTGCAGGCCCATGTACAAGGTCACTTGCCAGGCCAGCGGATCGCGCAACAGGCCTCGGACCCGATAGGCAACGTTATGTGCGCCGTGTTTCTGACCGACTTGCGGCAGCCAGAACATCGCCGCGACCAAGGCCGGAACCACCCAGAAGCCAAGGCCCAGCGCCCAACTCTTGTCGAAATGTTCGCTCAACGGCACGGTCGCGCCAGCCGCCATGGCCGCGCCCAGGCACAGGGCCATGGTGTAGACGCCGGTCATGGTGCCGGCTTGTTTCGGGAAGTCGCGCTTGACGATACCGGGCAGCAGCACGCCGATCACCCCGATGCTGGCGCCGGCCAGCACGCTGCCGGCGAAAAGGCCGACCTCGCCGAACGAGCTGCGCAGAATAATCCCGCCGGCCAACATCAGGAGAATCCCCAGCACCACCCGCTCGGCACCAAAACGTCGCGCAAGCACCGGCGCCAACGGCGCGAACAGACCAAGGCAAAGCACCGGCAAGGTGGTCAGCAAACCGGCCTGGGCAGCCGATAGCCCCAGTGTTTTCGAGACCTCGCTGAGCATCGGCGCCATGCTCGACAGCGCCGGACGCAAGTTCAGCGCCACCAGAATCAGCCCCAGCAGCAACAGCCACGGGCGCCGCAGGAGCGGGTGACTTCGCTGAACCTCTGCATCATCGGCCTCGGCATCGATCAACAGCTCTTCGAGCTCCGCCGTCCGCTTGAGCTCGGTGATGCGGCTGTGGCTCGCCTGCTGACTGGACATCGGATTCTCGGTTTCAAGGTTCATTGATCAATTGCCTCATCAGGGCTTTGGCCCGTTCCGGGTCGCGTTGTTCGACGGCATCGAGCAGCTCGATATGCAGGTCGAACACCGCTTGGCGTCGGGGGGTGACGTTCAGGGTCTGACGCAACTGCGCGCCCACGACGCTGGAAAAGTAGCGATACAGCTCGCTGAGGGTCGGGTTGTGCGCCGCGTCCACCAGACGACGGTGAAACACCAGGTCACAGGCGATGTAGGTGTCGAGATCGCCGTGGTAGTGGCTGCCGCTGACGCCCAGCGCCTCGCGCAACGCCACCAGGTCTTCATCGGTGCGGCGTAATGCAGCCAGACCGATGGCTTCGACTTCCAGAATGTGCCGGGTTTCCCGAGCCTGTTCCTGAGAGCAGCGGGACAGCGCCTTCATCGTATCCAAAGGATCGACTACCGCCCGCACGTAGCTGCCGTCGCCCTGGCGGATCTCGATCAACCCGGAAAACGCCAACACGCGCATGGCTTCGCGCACGGTGTTGCGACTGATGCCCAGCTCCGTCGCCAATTCCGGCTCGGTGGGCAAGCGCTGGCCGACCGTCCAGACACCTTGATTAATGCGCAGGCGCAACTGGTCCAGGGCCTGATCGACCAAGGACCGTTTAATTAATGGAGAAATATCTGACATAGAATTCGCCCTTTCATCCAATCATAGGATGAATTTTCTGACATGTTAGTCAGCTTCGTCCGACAAGGCAACGGGCTCACGCAAACCCTGTAGGAGCCGGCTTGCTGGCGATGGCGATCGTACCGACACATTCAGAACTGAACTTTGGCAATGCCCCTCACTATTGCGTACTAGCCTTCTGTTTCTCTCAAAACACAGGAGGGCAATGGAATGCCCGATCTTCCCCATGCCAATCGCTTACGCGCCGGACGTTATTCCCAAACCGGCCAAATCTACCTGCTGACAGCTGTCACCTGGAATCGCACCCCGTTTTTTACTGACTGGCGGGCAGGACGTCTGGTGGTAGACCACTTTCGTCAGGCGCAGACAGAAGAATGGGTCGATTCCCTCGCCTGGGTGGTGATGCCCGACCATTTTCATTGGCTGGTCGAACTGAAGAACAACTCGTTGTCGGCGTTGGTGCTGGCAACCAAATCGCGCAGCGCGCGGGCGGTAAACGCGCGACTGGAGCGCAGAGGGATGGTATGGCAGAGAGGTTTCCATGATCGCGCGATTCGCCGTGAAGCGGATCTGCAAGCGGTCGCCCGATACATCGTTGCCAATCCATTGCGTGCGGGGCTTGTCACACGTGTGCACGATTACCCATTGTGGGATGCCAAATGGCTATAGCCGGGATACTCGGTGGCGTCTGGTATGCCGCCATCGCCAGCAAGCCGGCTCCTACAGGGTTCGCGGTCAGCAGGTGGAGCGTTTCATTGGAGCAAAAAAAACCCGGAACAGAGTCCGGGTTTATTTCACTGCCAAGCGTCTATCAATGCAGGATCTGGCTCAGGAACAACTTCGTCCGCTCGTTCTGCGGGTTGTCGAAGAAGTCGTTCGGCGCGGCCTGCTCGACGATTTCACCCTTGTCCATGAAGATCACGCGGTTRGCCACGGTACGGGCGAAGCCCATTTCGTGGGTCACGCAGAGCATGGTCATGCCGTCTTCGGCCAGGCCGATCATGGTGTCCAACACCTCTTTCACCATCTCCGGGTCGAGTGCCGAAGTCGGTTCGTCGAACAGCATGATTTTCGGTTTCATGCACAGGGCACGGGCAATCGCCACACGCTGTTGCTGACCACCGGACAGTTGCCCCGGGTATTTATGCGCCTGCTCTGGAATGCGTACGCGTTCCAGGTAATGCATGGCGATTTCTTCGGCCTTGCGCTTGGGCATCTTGCGTACCCACATCGGCGCCAGGGTGCAGTTCTGCAGAATGGTCAGGTGCGGGAACAGGTTGAAGTGCTGGAACACCATGCCGACTTCACGGCGGATCGCTTCGATCTGCTTGAGGTCGTTGGTCAGTTCCACGCCATCGACCACGATACGGCCCTGCTGGTGTTCTTCCAGGCGATTGAGGCAACGGATGGTGGTGGATTTGCCGGAACCCGACGGGCCGCACAGCACGATACGCTCGCCCTGCTTGACGTTCAGGTTGATGTCTTTCAACACGTGGAACTGGCCGTACGGCTTGCTTGACGCTGTTGAGCAAGTCGAACAGGCCGATGATGATCACCAGGCTCGTGTCCTTGAACAGCGCAATGAAGGTGTTGACGATGCCAGGGATTACCAGCTTCAGGGCTTGCGGCAAAATCACCAGGCCCATGCTGCGCCAGTAACCGAGGCCCATCGCCGCAGCCGCTTCGTACTGACCTTTAGGGATCGCTTGCAGACCGCCACGCACCACCTCGGCGATGTAGGCCGACTGGAACAGGATCACGCCGATCAACGCCCGCAGCAATTTGTCGAAGTTCATGCCTTCGGGCAGGAACAACGGCAACATCACCGACGACATGAACAGCACCGTGATCAACGGCACACCGCGCCAGAACTCGATGAAGGTCACGCAGACCACCCGAATCGCCGGCATGTTCGAACGACGGCCCAGGGCCAGCACGATACCCAGCGGCAGTGCGCCGACGATACCAACGGTAGCGATCACCAGGGTCAGCATCAGGCCGCCCCACTGGCTGGTCGCCACCTGGCTCAGACCGAATACACCACCGTGCAGCAGGAGGTAGGCAATGATCGGATAGAGCACCAGAAAGCTCAGGCCGTAGATTGCCTTGTGCGGAACACGTGCGATGAACAACGGCGCCACGCCGATGACTGCCAGCCACACGGTCAGGTCCACGCGCCAGCGCAAGTCCACCGGGTAGTAGCCATACATGAACTGGCCGAAGCGCTGCTCAATGAACACCCAGCAGGCACCGGCCTTGGTGCAATCGGCACGGGTGGTGCCGACCCAATTGGCGTCGAGAATCGCCCAGCTCACGAGAGGCGGAACTATCAGGTAAATCAGATAGAACGCGAACAACGTCAGCAGGGTGTTGATCCAGCTGGAAAACATGTGCGCCCGCATCCACGCCACGACACCGATGCTGCTGCTCGGTGGAGGCATGTCGGGTTTGAAAGTATGAGTCGTCATGCGCTCTTCCTTACCGCTCGATCAGCGCAATGCGCTTGTTGTACCAGTTCATCAGCAGGGAAATGCTGATACTGATCGCCAGGTACACGCTCATGGTGATGGCAATGACTTCGATCGCCTGTCCGGTCTGGTTCAGCACCGTACCGGCAAACAACGACACCATCTCCGGATAACCGATACCGGCCGCCAGCGAGGAGTTTTTCGCCAGGTTCAGGTATTGGCTGGTCAGCGGCGGAATGATCACACGCAGGGCTTGCGGGATGATCACCTTGCGCAGGGTCGGACCGTTGCGCAGCCCCAGCGAGTGAGCCGCTTCGGTCTGGCCGTGGCTGACCGACTTGATGCCCGAACGCACGATTTCGGCGATGAACGCCGCGGTGTACACCGTCAGGGCCAGGGTCAGTGCCAGCAGTTCAGGGATCAGCACCCAGCCGCCTACAAAGTTGAAACCTTGCAGCTGTGGCATTTCCCAATGCAGCGGCGCGCCGAAGATCAATGCGCACAACGCAGGGATCACCAGGAACATCGCCAGGCCTACCCAGAATTTGTGGAACGGTACGCCGGTCTCTTCGAAACGCTTGTTGGCCCAGCGGCACATCAGCACGATCGCGACAATGGCCACGACGATGCTCGCCACAAACGGCCAGAAACCGTTCGCTATCAACGCTGCCGGCATGTTCAGGCCGCGGCTGCTGACGAAGAAGGTGTCGCCGAAGTTATGGCTATTGCGCGGCCCTGGCATGGTGAGAAACACCGCGAAGTACCAGAACAGGATTTGCAGCAGCGGCGGAATGTTACGGAAGACCTCGACATAAACCGTCGCCATCTTGGCAATGATCCAGTTCTTCGAGAGTCGTGCCACACCGACGATGAAACCGAGGATCGTCGCCAGGATCACGCCGATGAACGTCACCAGCAAGGTGTTGAGCAGGCCGATGACAAACACCCGGGCATAACTGTCCGATTCGGTGTAGTCGATCAGGTGCTGAGCGATGCCGAAACCGGCGCTGCGCTCAAGAAAGCTAAAACCGGAGGTAATGCCCCGGTGTTGCAGGTTGGTTTGAGTGTTGTCGAACAGGTACCAACCCATCCCGACCACGGCGAGAACCGTAATGATCTGAAACAGCCACGCACGCACTCGCGGATCGCTGAGGCTGAACCTCTGCTTTGGTGCGCCGATTGAATTTTGCATGAAGTGCCCCGGAAATAATGGAACAGAACATCACCCGGTGGTTGGCCCACCGGGCGATAGAACCATCAGCGCACTGGTGGTGCGTATTGAATGCCGCCGTTGGTCCACAGGGCGTTCAAGCCACGATCGATTTCCAGCGGAGTGCCCTTGCCGAGGTTTCTCTCGAAGACTTCGCCGTAGTTACCGACCTGCTTGACGATTTTCACCACCCAGTCTTTCGGCAGCTTCAGATCCTTGCCGTACTCACCGTCGGCGCCCAGCAGACGAGCAACGTCCGGGTTCTTGGTCGACTTGGCTTCTGCCTCGACGTTCTTCGAAGAGATACCGGCTTCTTCGGCGTTGAGCATCGCGTAGCCAACCCAACGAACGATTGCCAGCCACTCATCGTCGCCGTTACGCACGACCGGCCCCAAAGGCTCTTTGGAGATGGTTTCAGGCAGAACGATGTAATCTTTCGGCGAGGCCAGTTTGCTGCGCTGTGCATACAACTGGGACTTGTCGGAGGTCAGCACGTCGCAACGACCGGATTCCAGCGACTTGGCGCTTTCATCGGAAGTGTCGAAGGTGATCGGGGTGTACTTCAGGCCGTTGGCGCGGAAGTAGTCGGACACGTTCAGCTCGGTGGTGGTACCGGCTTGAATACAGATGGTCGCGCCATCCAGTTCCTTGGCACTTTTCACGCCCAGCTTGCTGTTGGCCAGGAAGCCTACGCCGTCGTAATAGGTGATGAAGCCAGGAAACTTCAGGCCCATGCCCGCATCACGGGAACTGGTCATGGTGGAGTTGCGYGACAGCATGTCGATTTCGCCGGATTGCAGAGCAGTGAAACGCTCCTTGGCATTCAACTGGCTGAATTTGACCTTGGTYGCATCACCAAACACTGCAGCAGCTACAGCGCGGCAGAAGTCAGCATCGATGCCAACGATCTTGCCGGTAGAGTCCGGAACCGAGAAACCCGGCAAACCGTCACTCACACCGCACTGTACAAAACCTTTCTTCTGCACTGCATCCAGGGTTGCACCCGCCTGAGCGAACCCACTGACACCGAGCACTGCAGCTGCAGTCACGACGGCCAGGGTGGATTTCAACATCTTCATTCAAACCTCCAGTTTTGCTCTTGTTGTGTCGGAGCTTGAGCCCTGTCGCACCCTTTTGAGGCGTTGCTGACCCTTGTTGGCTTTTTTTAGGGTCAACCGACGTAAGGACCGTCGCTATGAGTCTAGTAGGAGAAAATCCACATCATGGATAACTCACTTCTCACCAATCGGCCGAACGGGCTGTAGCCCTTTCACGTTCGCGAAGCCCGTAGCGGCCACTGGCGAACATCCATCACCGGATTCTTTGCTATCCCACGACTAGCCATACACTGATAGTGTTACCGCCAGGCACGAGATTGGTTGCACAGGGTTCCCCATAGCAAAGCCCGTACCAGACCGCTCGCTAAAGCGATTCAGCGACAGGTCAATAGCAAAACTTTCAACCTTGCGACATCTTCTTAACTGATCAACCGATTGCGCACTCGAACCTCGCACACAATGAGAGCGCACGCACAACAATGGAGCAGACATGACCGAGCCCCTGATTCTTCAACCCGTCAAGCCCGCAGATGCCTGCGTAATCTGGCTGCATGGGCTGGGTGCCGACCGCTACGATTTTTTGCCGGTAGCTGAAGCGCTACAGGAAAACCTGCTCACTACCCGTTTCGTTTTGCCCCAGGCTCCGACCCGCGCCGTCACCATTAATGGTGGCTACGAGATGCCAAGCTGGTACGACATATTGGCCATGAGCCCGGCACGCGCCATCAGCCGCGAGCAGTTGGAGGAGTCCGCGCAACGGGTCGTGAATTTGATTGAAGTGCAGAAGGCCGGCGGAATAGACGCCTCGCGGATCTTTCTCGCCGGTTTTTCCCAGGGCGGCGCCGTGGTTTTGCACACAGCCTTCCTGAAATGGCAGGGACCGCTGGGCGGCGTGCTTGCGCTTTCGACTTATGCGCCGACATTCAGCGATGAACTGGAGCTTTCCGCCAGCCAGCAGCGCATTCCCGTGTTGTCGTTGCATGGTCAGTATGATGACGTCGTGCAAAACTCCATGGGCCGGACCGCCTACGAGTATTTAAAGCAGCATGGTGTCACCGTGACATGGCAGGAATACCCAATGGGCCACGAAGTGTTACCCGAAGAAATTCGCGACATCGGCGTCTGGCTCGCCGAGCGTTTGCGCTAAAAGCTACCCTTTGATCCATCGCACTACGCCGCGCCCGATTCTTGCATTACACTGGCCGGCGTACATTCCTTAACCAATTGATGAGATGACCGTGCTCAAAGCACTCAAGAAAATGTTCGGTAAAAGCGAGGCTGAGCAGCTCGCGCCRGGCTCCAGCGCTCCTTCTCATACCCCCAGCCACCGTACCGACGGTAATCAGCCTGGCCGGACCGCAACCGTAGCGGCACCGAAACACGAGCCGGTGACCACACCGACCGCCCCCTCTGCTCCGGCCATTGCCTCTGAACAGCCGCGCAGCGAAGCCCCGAAACCGGCAAAACCACGCCGCGAACCGAAGCCAAAGGCGCCGGTCATCCCCTGGAAACTCGAAGACTTCGTCGTCGAACCCCAGGAAGGCAAAACCCGCTTCCACGATTTCAAACTCGCCCCCGAACTGATGCACGCCATTCAGGACCTGGGCTTTCCTTATTGCACGCCGATCCAGGCGCAGGTGCTTGGCTTCACCCTCGTGGGCAAAGACGCCATCGGTCGCGCCCAGACCGGTACCGGCAAAACCGCCGCGTTCCTGATTTCGATCATCACGCAGCTGCTGCAAACCCCGCCGCCCAAAGAACGCTACATGGGTGAACCGCGAGCACTGATCATCGCCCCGACCCGGGAACTGGTAGTGCAAATCGCCAAGGACGCGGCCGACCTGACCAAGTACACCGGCCTCAACGTCATGACGTTTGTCGGCGGCATGGACTTCGACAAGCAGCTCAAGCACCTCGAAGCCCGTCACTGCGACATCCTCGTGGCCACTCCGGGCCGCTTGCTCGACTTCAACCAGCGCGGCGACGTGCACCTGGACATGGTCGAAGTCATGGTGCTGGACGAAGCCGACCGGATGCTCGACATGGGTTTCATCCCGCAAGTGCGTCAGATCATTCGCCAGACTCCACCGAAGAACGAACGTCAGACGCTGCTGTTCTCCGCGACCTTCACCGACGACGTGATGAACCTGGCCAAGCAATGGACCACCGACCCGTCGATCGTCGAGATCGAAGCGCAGAACGTGGCCAGCGAAAACGTCGAGCAACACATCTACGCAGTGGCCGGCGCCGACAAGTACAAACTGCTCTATAACCTGGTCAACGATAACGGCTGGGAACGGGTGATGGTCTTCGCCAACCGCAAGGACGAAGTGCGGCGCATCGAAGAACGCCTGGTGCGCGATGGCGTCAACGCCGCGCAACTGTCCGGCGATGTGCCGCAGCACAAGCGCATCAAGACCCTGGAAGGTTTCCGCGAAGGCAAGATCCGGGTTTTGGTCGCCACCGATGTGGCCGGTCGCGGCATTCACATCGACGGCATCAGCCACGTGATCAACTTCACCCTGCCGGAAGTCCCGGACGACTACGTGCACCGCATCGGTCGTACTGGCCGTGCCGGCGCCGATGGTGTGTCCATCAGCTTTGCCGGTGAAGACGACTCCTACCAGCTACCGTCCATCGAGGCGCTGCTGGGTCGCAAGATCAGTTGTGAAACGCCACCGACGCATCTACTGCGGGCGGTTGAGCGCAAGCGCCCATAACACGGGTCGCAGAATAAAAGGCGCAGCCGGAGACGGACTGCGCTTTTTTTTCGTCCGGTTTTTTCAACAGGAGCTTGCTCGAGACAACTAAAAGTCCATAATGGACAAATTAGTTTACTTTCAGCACCCGGAGTCGACCATGCCCAGCACGCCTTACGTGATCACCCAACCCCAGGCCCGCGAACTGTTGGCGCAAGTCGACGTGCCGCAGATCCTGCGCAAGCTGTTCCGCGACCTGGCCGCCGGGCAAGCCGTGCAACCGGCCCAGCAGTTGGTGGAATTCCCGAAAGGTGCCGGGGACTTCATCAACTACTTGGGCGTGCTGGCCGAAGACGGCGTGTATGGCGTCAAGACATCGCCCTACATCGTGCGTGAGCAAGGCCCATTGGTGACCGCCTGGACGCTGTTGATGTCGATGCAGACCGGCCAGCCGCTGCTGCTCTGCGATGCCGGTGAACTGACCACCGCACGCACCGCGGCGACGACGGCGGTGGCGGTCGATGCCCTCGCACCGCTGAAGGCCCAACGCCTGGCGATCATCGGCAGCGGCAAAGTGGCCCAGGCGCACCTGCACTATGTGAAGAACCTGCGAGACTGGCAAAGCATCAGCCTGTATTCACCGAGCTTGCGCGGCAAGAACGCCGAAACGCTGGCGCAACTCGAAAGCCTCGATCCACGGCTGACCCTCGCCGACAGTTGCGACAACGCGATACAAGACGCTGACGTAATCATGCTTTGCACTTCGTCCGCCAGCCCGGTGATCGACCCGTCCATGTTGAGCAAACCGGCGCTGATCACGTCCATCAGCACCAATGCTCCGCGTGCCCATGAAGTGCCGCCGCAGAGCCTCAATGACATGCAGGTATTCTGCGACTATCGCCAGACCACCCCGGGCTCGGCCGGCGAAATGCTGATCGCCGGTGAACAGCATGGCTGGGACAAGCGCTCGATAGTCGGCGACCTGCCCGACTTGCTCAGCGAAAAAGTGCAGCGCCCGGACTACGACCGACCTGTGTTTTTCCGCTCCATCGGCCTGGGCCTGGAAGACATCGCACTGGCCAATGCCATTTACCGCCTACTGGGCTAACACCCGCTCCCACAGGGATCCCCAACAATTTCGGCATTTACGCCCCATCAGGAGACGTTCATGAGCCAGGCAGATTTCATCATTATCGGCGGCGGGATTGCCGGTGCTTCCACCGGTTTCTGGCTGTCGCAGCACGGACGGGTGATTGTGCTCGAGCGCGAATCCCATCCGGCCTATCACTCCACCGGACGCTCGGCGGCGCTCTACACCGCCGCCTACGGCACGCCCCAGGTTCGGGCATTGACCCTGGCCAGCCGCGATTTCTTCGATGCACCACCGCCCGGTTTCTGCGAACACCCGCTGCTGACCCCGCGCGGTGAGATGACCGTCGACTTCACTGGCGATCCGGCCGAGTTGAACAATCAATACCTGAGCGCCAAAGCCACCGTGCCGCAGATGCAACTGCTCAGCGCCGACGAAGCCTGTGCGCGTCTGCCGATCCTGCGTCGGGAAAAAGTCCATGGCGCGATCTACGACCCAACCGCCAGCGACATCGATACCGATGCCCTGCACCAAGGCTATCTGCGCGGTATCCGGCGCAATAAAGGCGAGGTGCATACCGACAGTGAAGTGCTGAGCCTGGCCCGGGATACCGAAGGGCTATGGCAGGTTCAAACCGCCACTCAGACCTTCAGCGCCCCGATCATCATCAACGCCGCCGGCGCCTGGGCCGACAAGGTTGGCGAGCTGGCCGGCGCACAGCCTCTGGGCCTGCAACCCAAGCGCCGGGCAGCCTTTATCTTCGCCGGCCCCGAGGGCCYGGATAGCCATGACTGGCCAATGCTGGTCAGTCTCGATGAATCGTTCTACATGAAACCCGACGCCGGCATGTTCCTCGGCTCACCGGCCAACGCCGATCCGGTGGAACCGCACGACGTGCAGCCCGAAGAACTGGACATCGCCATGGGCATCTACCAGATCGAAGAGGCCACCACCCTGACCATCCGCCGCCCGACCCGCACCTGGGCCGGCTTGCGCAGTTTCGTGCACGACGGGGATTTGCTGTCCGGCTTCGATCAACGCGTACCGGGCCTGTTCTGGGTGGCGGGACAAGGCGGCTACGGCATCCAGACGTCACCGGCCATGGGCCAGGCCAGTGCTGCACTGGTACGCGGCGAAGCCTTGCCCGAACAGCTCACCCGTTTCGGTCTGGACGCCGCGATGCTCTCCCCCGCCCGCCTGGGTTGATCCTGATCCTCAGGTGACGTGCCCACACGATTGCGGCAAACTTCCAGTGCCCCTTTTTAAAGGGGCACTGACGCTGGCCTGGAGCTCCACTGTATGAACGCACCTGAAAAAAACTCGGCCCTGGACAATGTGTCCATGGACAACTTCCGCGCGATTGCCGATGCCATCGCCACGTTGTTCTTCCCTCACGCCGAGGTGGTGCTGCACGACCTGCGCACACAAAAGGTCGACTACATCGCCAACAACCTGTCCAAACGGGAAATTGGAGACGACTCGTCGCTGGAGGACATGCTCAGCGAAGAGGTCAGTGAACGAAACATCGGGCCGTACGAAAAGCTCAACTGGGACGGCCAGAAGATTCGCAGCCTCAGCAGCGTGCTGCGCGACAGCGAAGGGCAACCGCTGGCAGTGCTGTGCATCAACCTGAATATCTCGTTGTTCGAGAACGCGAAGGCGGCGCTGGATTTGTTCCTGTCGCCGACCAAGCTGATTCCGCAACCGGACTCACTGTTTCGCGATGACTGGCAAGAACGGATCAACACTTTTCTGCATGCCTGGCTGCGCGAGCGCCAGTTGAGCCTGAATGTGCTGACCCGCGACCACAAACGCGAACTGGTGCTGGCGCTGCACGCCGAAGGCGCCTTCAAAGGCAAAAGCGCCTCCAACTACGTGGCCAATGTGCTGAACATGGGCCGGGCGACGGTGTACAAGCATTTGAAGGAATTGAAGGGCTGAAAATCAAAAGATCGCAGGCTGCGCCAGCTCCTACAGAGAAATGTGGTCCTCTTTAGGAGCTGCCGAAGGCTGCGATCTTTTTCCGATCAATCGCCGTAGATGTCGGACTTGAAGTACTTCTCCGAAATCTTCTGGTATTCGCCATTGGCGCGAATGCCGTCGATGGYCGCGTTCAGTTCACTGACCAACTCGGTGTTGCCCTTGCGCACGGCAATCCCGGCGCCCTCACCCACGTATTTCGGATCCTTGAGTTCCGGCCCGACAAAGGCGTAACCCTTGCCACGCGGCATCGACAGGAAGTCATTCAATGGAATGGTGTCGGCAAAAATGGCATCGAGGCGACCTGCCGCCAGGTCCATGTAGATTTCTTCGTTGTTGCCGTAACGCTTGACGTTGATGCCCTTCGGTTCGAAAACCTCGGTGGCGTAACGGTYGGTAGTGGTTGCGCGTTGAACGCCGACTGTCTTGCCCTTGAGGCTGGCGTACTGGTCATCGACCGCCGCGCCTTCCTTCATCACCAGTCGCGATGAGGTGAAGTAGTACTTGTGGGTGAAATCCACCGACTTCTTACGGTCTTCATTGATGGTCATGGACGACAGCGCCATGTCGATTTTCTTCACTTTCAGGGAAGGAATCAGACCGTCGAATTCGCCTTCGACCCACACACACTTGACCTTCATCTGCGCGCACAGGGCGTTGCCAATGTCGTAGTCGAAACCGACAATTTCACCTTTGTCGGTTTTCGATGCGAACGGCGGATAGGCCGCTTCAATACCGATGCGCAGGCTTTTCTCGGCAGCGAACACGCTACTGCACGCCAACAGGCTCAGGGCCAGACCGGTGATGAGGGGGAATTTCTTCATGTTCGTTCTCTCGCGGGTTGTTGTTGGTTTGGCAAGACAGAAGAAAAAGCTGAAACAGGGAACGCCTTTTTTTGTACTTATAAATCCATACTGGACTTTTATGTATTAACCGTCAATCGGGCGCATACAGATCTTCCAGCCTCTGGTCGGGAGGGGAATCAGTGGATTTTTGGGTGATGCAGAAGGCCTCTTCGCGGACAAGTCGGACCGCGAAGGTGTATTCGAAAGCACTGGAGGAATTACTGCTTCCAGCGATCCGCCGCCGCATGATCGCTGTCGCGCCCTTCAACCCAGCGCGCGCCATCACTGGTGTTTTCTTTCTTCCAGAATGGCGCGCGGGTTTTCAGGTAGTCCATGACAAAGGCGCAGGCATCGAACGCTGCCTGACGGTGGGCGCTGGCGGCACCGACGAAGACGATCGGCTCGCCCGGCTCCAGTGCGCCGATGCGATGCAGCACTTCCAGCTTCAACAGCGGCCAGCGCTGCTCGGCCTCCGCGGCAATCTTGCCCAGGGCTTTTTCGGTCATGCCCGGGTAGTGCTCCAGAAACATCCCGGCGACGTCGAGGCCGTCATTGAAGTCGCGTACATAGCCGACAAAACTCACCACCGCACCGACGCCCACATTGGCCGCGTGCATGGCGTTGACCTCAGCGCCCGGGTCGAACGGCGTGGGCTGCACACGAATCGCCATGGCTCAGCCCCCGGTCACGGTTGGAAAGAAAGCCACTTCATCGCCATCGCCGACCGGCTCATCGAGCTGGCAGAGGTCTTCATTGCGGGCGCACATCAGGTTCTGCTCGCTCAACACTTCGGCGCCTTCACGTTGGGCCAGCAGTGCACGCACATCGTCAACCGTGGCGAAATCACCTTCAACCTTCACTGAATCCACGCCGAGCGCCTCACGGTAACGGGCAAAAAACTTCACGGTCACGTTCATGGCTGCTCCGCCTGAAAATGGCCGCTCTTGCCGCCGAGTTTTTCCAGCAGCCGCACGCTCTCGATGGTCATGCCGCGGTCCACGGCCTTGCACATGTCATAGATGGTCAACGCCGCGACACTGGCGGCGGTCAGCGCTTCCATCTCGACGCCGGTCTGCCCGGACAACTTGCAGCGCGCCACGATGCGCACGGTGTCGTCGCCTTCGGCACTGAGTTCGACCTTGACGCCGGTGAGCATCAACGGATGGCACAGAGGAATCAGATCGCTGGTTTTCTTCGCCGCCTGGATGCCGGCGATCCGCGCCACGGCGAACACATCACCCTTGGGATGACCGCCGCTGACGATCAACTGCAGGGTTTCGGGCAGCATGCGCACCAGCGCTTGGGCCGTCGCTTCGCGGAACGTCACGGCTTTTTCGGTGACGTCGACCATATGGGCGCGACCTTGGGAATCGAGATGAGTCAGCACAGCGTTACTCCTGATCAGGAGCATCGATTGTAAACCTGCGGGTCAATTTTCCGCACGCACGATTATCCGATCGACATGCCTCGCTCCTACAGAGGAAATGCGGGACACAAAAAACGGGGCGACCCGTGAGGTCGCCCCGTTTTTGTGGTTCAAGGTTACAGATGCGATTCGGCGTATTCGGCCAGAATCGAACGTGGCACCCCTTGCAGGGTGATGTGTACACCGTTGGGGAAGTCTTTGAAGCGTTCGGTCAGGTACGTCAGCCCGGAGCTGGTCGCGGACAGGTAAGGGGTGTCGATCTGCGCCAGGTTGCCCAGGCACACCACTTTGGAACCGGCGCCAGCACGGGTGATGATGGTTTTCATCTGGTGCGGCGTGAGGTTCTGGCATTCATCGATCAGGATCAGGCTCTGCTGGAAGCTACGGCCTCGAATGTAGTTGAGGGATTTGAACTGCAACGGCACTTTGCTGAGGATGTAGTCGACGCTGCCATGGGTGTTTTCGTCATCCATGTGCAAGGCTTCGAGGTTGTCGGTGATGGCGCCCAGCCAAGGCTCCATCTTTTCCGCTTCGGTGCCGGGCAGGAAACCGATTTCCTGATCGAGCCCCTGCACGCTGCGGGTGGCAATGATGCGCCGGTAGCGTTTGCTGACCATGGTCTGCTCGATGGCCGCCGCCAGGGCCAGGATGGTTTTACCGGAACCGGCCGCGCCGGACAGGTTGACCAGATGAATGTCCGGATCGAGCAAGGCGTACAGCGCCAGGCTTTGATAGATGTCACGCGGTTTCAGGCCCCAGGCTTCCTGGTGCAACAGAGGCTCCTGATGCAGGTCGAGGATCAACAATTTGTCGACCTGGATTTCCTTGATCCAGCCGACAAAGCCCTGTTCGTCGATGATGAACTCGTTAACGTGCACGGCAGGCAGGTTGTCGATCAGCTGCACCTGATGCCAGGTGCGACCATGATCCTGCCGGGTTTCGACTTTACTCACCCGGTCCCAGAAGGAGCCGGTCATGTTGTGGTAACCGTTGGGCAGCAACGAAACGTCGTCGACCAGTTGGTCGGTACTGTAGTCCTCGGCCGCGATCCCACAAGCCCKGGCCTTGAGGCGCATGTTGATGTCTTTTGTGACCAGCACCACGGGCAGTTTTGCATCACGCGCGCGCAGGTCGATCAGCTGGTTGATGATGATGTTGTCGTTCAGGTGCTCGGGCAGAATGATGTTCGGCTCGGCACGCTTGCTCATCAGAATTGACAGCAAGCCCTTGGGCCCGCCCTTGCCACGCTGGATCGGAACGCCGAGTTCGACGTCTTCGGGGCTGGCATCGCCCAGGGTCTTGTCGATCAGCCGAATGGCCTGGCGGCATTCCGCTGCAACGCTGTGAGGCCCGCTCTTGAGCTTGTCCAGCTCTTCAAGCACGGTCATCGGGATCGCGACGTGGTGTTCTTCGAAGTTAAGCAGGGCGTTTGGATCGTGAATCAATACGTTGGTATCGAGTACATAAAGGATTGGCTGGTTGGAAGGGCTACGTCCGTGATCATCCATACTCGGTCACCTTTGTGGGAGCCAGTCGACGCAATACCATGACAGTGCTGCGCCTCGAAGTGGCCACCGAAATCACCTGCTCAGACTCAAGTGATTGCAACCCAAACGGAGTCTTGGAAGACGCCACCTGTGTTGCAGGTTTCGGCGGTCTGTCTTCGTAATACTCCAAAACACATGACAGAAAAAAGCACTTTGACGTTTTTTTGAAGTTTATTTTTCAGAATGACCAATAGCACTTGGCGGACTGCCAGCACCCCGCTAAAGTCGGAAGTCCGCCTGCATCGAAATCTCCTCCAAAAACGTCCCTTCCCCAATGTTTACGGGCTTTCCCCGTTTCAGCGAAACGCGTCCTGACAGTTTTCCCAACCGATCCCGCTTGGCGCCGTTTGCGTGATGAGCCAGGGCATCGCGGTTTTCAGCGCGTCCTGCTTCACATTGAAGTTGATCACCCCGTGCCGCCACAGCAGCATCAGGGTCAGCACCCGTTGCGCACTCTGGCTGCCCTTGAGCTTGCCGGCGCCGTCCTGGGCATCGATGTCCCACAATGCCACCTGCAAACCCTGAGACCTGAAGAAGCCTTCAGCATCGGACCGACGCTGGCCATCGGGCGGACGAAACAGCGGCACGTAATTCTCCGGCAGCTTGCCCTTGACCAGCTCGGCGCTGCGCCGCACCGAGTCCTGCCAGTCTTGCCAGTGGCTGTGGGAACGGAACTCCCAACCCTGCACACCAACGCATTGCTGCGAATAGGTCCCTTGCAGGCTGGTCGCCGAACCTTCAGCCAGACGGGCCTGGATGTCCTTGCCGAGGACGAAGAACGTCGCGCTCATGTTCGATTTGCGCAGGTACTCGGTGACCCAGGCAGTGTTATCCGGCACGGCATTGGCAGCGCTGTCGAAAGTCAGCAGGAACAGGCGATCATTCATGGCATCGCCATTGTGCTCATAGTCGCCAAAACGATCGACTTCGCTGCTGGTCTGCGGGAACAGCGCGGCCTTGCGCAATTGCTCGTCCAGATACTGGGCGTGGAACAACCGGCTCGGCTCGGCCCACTTGATGTAGTAGCTGTCGTTGCTGATCTGAAACTTGGCCGCTTGCTCCCGCAAGGTATCCATGTCCTCGACGAGGAAACAGAAAGAGGCATCCTGATCGCAACTCTGCTGGGCGAAGTTGTAGTTGCTCAGCAACCGCTGCCACATGCGCTGGCGCAGCTGGTTGACCGACTCCAGATTGACGGTGCGCAGGCCCAGGCGTTGAGCCAGGCTTGCTTCATCGAGCGATTCGCTGGCGAGCAGGACGCGGGCGAACATGAGGATTTCGGCCCGGGAGGCAACGTCGAACAGGGTCGGGTTGCTGAGCCGCTCAGGCCAGGTGCTGCGATCCAGCGTCGCCACATCGCCCGGCGCCGCCTGGGCGACGAAACTCAACAGCGAGGCGAAGAATAGAAAAACGATACGCAATGGGATGTCTCCATAACAAAACCCGCGCGGCACTATAGCCGATAGCGTTCAAATTCCCGCATCTGCGCCGAACTCATTGTGGCGAGGGAGCTTGCTCCCGTTGGGCTGCGAAGCAGCCCCAAACCGACAAATACTTTCTCTGGATAAAACCATGCGCCTGTATTGCGACCGCTTCGCGCTCGAGCGGGAGCAAGCTCCCTCGCCACAGGATCTTCTTCTGCCACAAAACCTGGCGACACCACCGATCACCTATGACACCCATAGCTGGAGTCAACACAGACAACCCCCTAGAATCGCCCCCACGATTAAAGGAGCCGACTTCATGCTGATGGTGATTTCCCCCGCCAAGACCCTCGATTACGAAACACCGCCGGCGACCCAGCGCTTCACTCAGCCGCAATACCTCGACCACTCCCAGGAACTGATCCTGCAACTGCGCGACCTGACACCGGCGCAGATCAGCGAGCTGATGCACGTCTCCGACAAGATTGGCGGCCTCAATGCCGCACGTTTCGGCAGCTGGACCCCGGCCTTCACCCCAGCCAACGCCAAGCAGGCCTTGCTGGCATTCAAGGGTGACGTGTACACCGGCCTGAATGCACAAACCTTCAGCGAAGCCGACTTCGATTACGCCCAGCAGCACTTGCGCATGCTCTCCGGCCTGTACGGCCTGCTTCGCCCTCTGGACCTGATGCAGCCCTATCGGCTGGAGATGGGCACCAAGCTGGCCAATGCCCGTGGCAAGGATCTGTATGCCTTCTGGGGCACGCGGATCAGCGAATGGCTGAACGAAGCGCTGGCCGATCAGGGCGACGATGTGCTGCTGAACCTGGCCTCCAACGAATACTTCTCGGCGGTCAAACGCAGCGCCTTGAACGCGCGCATCATCAATACCGAGTTCAAGGATTTGAAGAACGGCCAGTACAAAATCATCAGCTTCTACGCGAAAAAGGCCCGCGGGATGATGAGCCGCTTCGTCATCGAAGAACGCATCAATGACCCGGTCGCCCTCCAGCAGTTCGATGTTCAGGGTTATCGCTACAGCAGCGAACAGTCTAAACCGGACAATCTGGTGTTCCTGCGCGATCACGCACCGGAGTAACCAGACCCGCACTCAATTCGCGCACGACACCAACAACTTCGTCGTGCGCTACCCCTTCGATCCTCGAACAATCCCCGCCCTTTTCGCCGACTTATTGGCGCCAAAAAACAAGCACTCGATTTTCTAACTTTTGTTTCACTCGACTTTGCTGATTTTTTTCAGTAGTGGCACTGAAAATTTTTGTGAGTAGTGGCAAAAAAGTACCCAAGGCAATAATCACCCTATATATAAAGGGCGAAACGGCAAGTGCTATCAATATGAAAGCAGTGCCATCTTTTTCAATATTTCAAGAAATTCCAGAAATCGCGATGGGTGGACTGGAACTATGTCCAAATGCGTCGCTCATACCACCCGTAACGATTCTCTCGGCGAACGTACGAGATAACTTACACAGAGAAGCGGTCCCGATAGCGAAGTTGTCATATTAACTTGAACTTATGGATCACTTGTTTGGGCAACACATGAAGGACAGGAGATAACGCATCATTAATATCCCCTACAAGGCCACGGCTGCGCCCCTATAAACGTGCTCACCCGAGCACCCAACCGCTTGATTTACGGGCTTCTGGCCTGGCATTGAGCGCGCAAGACCTTTGCACGAACGTCCTCTGATTAGAGGGTCGGCTGCATAACAGGGCACGTCATAACAATAAGGCCTGGTTACGCACTTCTTGAGTGCACTTATTTAGACACTCGGAACTTAGTATGCCTGCACCCGGCATTGTGACGCCTTTAAGGCCGCACTTGCGAGTGCATTATGACCGCTGAACACCATTAACTCCGGCCATGTAATGGCTTGTTGAACACAGTCTTGATTAACTGAGAGGTAAATGCGATGCGCATCAGCATATTTGGTTTGGGTTACGTCGGTGCAGTCTGTGCCGGTTGCCTGTCTGCACGGGGCCATGACGTCGTTGGCGTCGATGTTGCCAAAGACAAGATCGATATGATCAACGCCGGTCGTTCGCCGATCGTTGAACCTGGCCTGGGCGAACTTCTGAAACAGGGCATCGAGACTGGCCGCCTGCGCGGCACGACCAACTTCGCCGAGGCAATTCGCGACACCGACCTGTCGATGATCTGCGTCGGCACGCCGAGCAAAAAGAACGGCGACCTGGAACTGAACTACATCGAGGCTGTGTGCCGCGAAATCGGTTTTGTTCTGCGTGACAAAACCACCCGCCACACCATCGTCGTGCGCAGCACTGTGTTGCCGGGCACCGTGGCAAACGTGGTCATCCCGATTCTCGAAGACTGCTCCGGCAAGAAAGCAGGCGTCGACTTCGGCGTTGCCGTGAACCCTGAGTTCCTGCGTGAAAGCACCGCGATCGCCGACTACGACCAGCCGCCAATGACCGTCATCGGCGAGTTCGACAAGGCTTCGGGCGACGTTCTGCAATCGCTGTACGAAGAACTCGACGCACCGATCATCCG